>NZ_JAWLNX010000018.1:0-149865 GCF_035320975.1 Saccharopolyspora mangrovi
CGCGCCCGCGACGTCAGCCACAACGCCGCCCTCCGCCAGGTCGGCAACCGCCTGGTCGGCATCCTGCACGGCTGCCTGAAAACCCACGCCCCCTACGACCAAGCGACCGCCTGGTCACACCGAGAACTGAACCTCGCCGCTTGACATCCAACGTCCAGGGATGTCTGACCCCCTCGACTCCCCCAGCGACCACGATCCCCGCAACTCCCTGAGATCCAGGGCGTTGCGGGGATCGCTTGCATCCGCGCGCACCGCCGTCACCTCCTCCCCGTCGACGGGGTCCCGTCATCAGCACCGGATTTCAATGGAACTCGGGGTTCTGATTTCCATTGAAATCGGGAACTCCACCCGGGGAGGTGACGTGTGTGCTTGTGTCGGGGACCGCGCGGTCAGTGCTCGGAGACGGGGTGCCGGGCGAAATCCCTCGGGATGATGAGGTCTTCGAGGGTGAGTTCGTCGATCGAGGGCCGCGCCAGGGCCAGCAGGGACGAGTCGATTCCGGAGCGGAGGATGTCGAAGACGTTGCGAACTCCGGCTTGCCCCTCGGCCGCGAGTCCCCAGAGGTAGGCGCGGCCGATGAGGACCGCTCGCGCGCCCAGGGCCAGGGCCTTGACGACGTCGCTGCCCCGGCGGATCCCGCCGTCCAGCAGGACTTCGACGTCGTCGCCGACCGCGTCGGCGACCGCCGGGAGGAGCCGGATGGAGGCCGGGGTGGAGTCGAGGTTGTTGCCGCCGTGGTTGGACACCGAGATCGCCGTGGCGCCGATGTCGCGGGCGCGGCGGGCGTCGTCGGGATGCGTGATGCCCTTGATCATGAACGGCCCGCCCCAGCGCTCCCGCAACCACGCGATGTCCTCCCAGGTGGGAGGCGGCGTGAACATCCACTCGCCGTAGGCGCCGAAGAAGGTCGGCGCCTGCTCGCCGCGCGGCACCATGTTCGGCGTGGTCAGGTCAGGCATCCCGTGCCGCAGGAACCCGCTCAGCCACCGCGGCCGCACCAGCCCCTGCGGGGCGAAGCTCAGCTTGGTGCGCAGGTCCAGCTTCTCCGGGATCGGCGGGCTCCCCCAGTCGCGACCGGTCGCGAAGCACCAGTCGAGGGTGACGATGAGGCCCTTCGCACCGGCGGCCCGGGCGCGCTCGGCTCGGGCCAGCACCTTCTCCCGGTCGCCCACCCAGTAGACCTGGAAAAGCGTCTTCGGGTTCGCCTCCACCACGTCCTCGACGGCGCGACTGGCGAACGACGACAGGCCGATCGCCGTGCCCACCTCCGCCGCCGCCCGCGCGACCGCGACCTCCCCCTCCGGATGCACGGCCTGCACGCCGGTGGGTGAGACCAGCACTGGAAGCGACAGCTCCTGGTCCATCACCGTCGTCGACATGTCCCGCTCGGCGGGCAGGTCGGCCACGCGCGGTGCGAAGCCGAGCTCGCCGAAGGCCTCGATGTTGTCGTTGAGCGTGGACCCGCGCTCGCTGCCGGCCACCAGCGCCAGGTAGACCGATCTGGGCAGTCGTCTGCGGGCGCGCCGGTGCGCCTCGGCCACTGTTTCGAACCACTCCGCCATGCCGCACCACGCTAGGGCGCCCAGGCGTGGCGGGCACCGTGCGACCGGGCCCACCGCCACCCGTCCGATCGAACGGGTCAGGCGCGGGTACCTGACCGATCGGACGGGTGCTCCCCTCCCCGATCGTCCCGACCTTCGTTCCCGGACGAGGGGTCTTGCCCCGCAGCCGTTCTCCCGGGGTGAGCTGGGGCACTAACTTCCGGCACGAGCCGGGTTCGACGCCGACGTTCCCCGGAACGGCCGCGGCCCTCCCTCGCCCGGCCGCAGAACAACGTGCAACGACGCGCGTGGAAAGGACAGCGACAATGCAGGTCGATGAGCTGCTCAAGCCGTTCCCGATCAAGGAGTTCCACCCGTTCCCCCGCGCCCTGCTGGGACCGGGTTCGCACGAGATGATCGGCCCGGAGGCGTTGAAGCTGGGCTTCAAGAAGACGCTGGTGATGACCTCCGGCCTGCGCGGCACCGACATCGTGCACAAGATCGTCGAGTCGATGCGCTACCACGGCCTGGAAGTGGTGGTCTACGACCAGGTCGAGTCCAATCCCAAGGACTACAACGTGATGGACTCCGTCGCGATGTACCAGGAGAACGCCTGCGACTCGTTCGTCTCGATCGGCGGCGGATCCTCGCACGACGCGTGCAAGGGCGCGCGGATCGCGGTGGCCCACGACGGCCGCAACGTCAACGAGTTCGAGGGCTTCAACAAGTCCGAGAACCCCAAGAACCCGCCGCACATCGCGGTTTCCACCACAGCGGGTACCGGCTCGGAGACGTCCTGGGCCTACGTCATCACCGACACCACCACCGACCCGGACAACCCGCACAAGTACGTGGCCTTCGACGACAACTCGGTGACCACGCTGGCCATCGACGACCCGGTGCTCTACTACGACTGCCCGGTCGACTACACCGCCCAGTGCGGCTTCGACGTGCTCGCGCACGCCTCCGAGCCCTACGTCTCGCGGCTGAACTTCCCGCCGTCGCTGGGCAACGCGCTGCACGCGATCAAGCTGACCGCCCAGAACCTGCGCCAGGCGGTGTGGAACGGCCAGGACCTGCCCGGCCGCGAAGGCATGATGTACGCGCAGTACATCGCCGCGCAGGCGTTCAACTCGGGCGGTCTGGGCATCATCCACTCGATCTCGCACGCCGTGAGCGCCTTCTACGACACCCACCACGGTCTCAACAACGCCGTCGCGCTGCCGCGCGTGTGGGCGTTCAACATGCCGGTGGCCTACAAGCGCTTCGCCGACATCGCCGAGGCGATGGGCATCGACACCCACGGCATGACCGACCCGCAGGCCGCCGACGCCGCGCTCAACGCCGCGATCCGGCTGCTGCGCGACGTGGGCATCCCGGAGCGGTTCGTCGACGTCAACGCCGACAGCTACTCGAAGAACCGGCTCGGCCAGGGCCCGACGAAGTTCTACGAGCAGGCCAAGGAGATCAAGGGCGACGCCGGCGACGTCGACCGCATCACCAACCACGTCCTCGGCGACGCCTGCACCCCGGGCAACGCCAAGGAGTGCACGTTCGACACGGTCCGCCCGGTGGTCGAGCACTGCATGACCGGGGATCTGGACGACCTGCTGACCTGATCCCTCCCCCGGACCGGCCGTGGTGCCGTGCCCCTCCGACCGGTGCGGCACCACGGCCTTCCCACCACAGCACCGCCCGAATCCCGGAGGTATCGCAGTGCTCGACGACATCGCGGATCAGCCCGGCGACAAGTCCTTCGAGTCGGTGGATGAGGTGATCTACCGTTTCGGCGAGCACGGCTACATCGCCGACCGGCGACTGGCCACCACCGTCTACCTGCAGTCCAGATTGGACAAACCGCTGCTGCTGGAAGGCCCGGCTGGCGTCGGCAAGACCGAGCTCGCCAAGACGCTCGCCGAGGCGACCGGGCGGAAGTTGCTGCGGCTGCAGTGCTACGAGGGGCAGGACGAGAGCAAGGCGCTCTACGAGTGGGACTACGGCAAGCAGCTGCTCTACACCCAGATGTTGCGGGACAAGATCGGCGAGATCATCGCCGACGCGCCGGACCTGTCCACCGCGATCGACCGGATCGGAGCCCAGGACAGCGTGTTCTTCTCCGACCGCTTCCTGGCCGCGCGGCCGCTGCTGGAGGCCATCCGCGGTGAGCAGCCCGCGGTGCTGCTGGTCGACGAGGTCGACCGGGCCGACGAGGCGCTGGAGGCGGTGCTGCTGGAGTGCCTGGCGGAGTTCCAGGTCTCGGTGCCCGAGGTCGGCACCTACACCGCCAGCACCCCGCCGTACGTGGTGCTGACCTCCAACAACACCCGTGACCTGTCGGCGGCGCTGAAACGCCGCTGCCTGCACCTGTTCCTGGACTACCCGGACCACGACCGGGAGCTGGAGATCGTGCGCTCCAAGCACACCGGGCTGCCGGAGCACCTCGCCGAGCAGCTGGTGACGGTGGTGCGGCAGCTGCGGGCGCTGAAGCTGCGCAAGGCGCCGTCGATCTCCGAGACCATCGACTGGGCGCGGACCCTGGCCGTGCTCGGGGCCGAGGACCTGGGGTCGGAGGTGTTGGCCGAAACGGTGAACGTCGTCGTGAAGTACGAGCGCGACCTGCACCAGGCGCTCGACGTCATCGCGCACATGGCCGACCCGAACCGCGGCATCCCCGAGCAGCTGCCCACCCGCGGTCATGGCCACGGGCACGGTCACGGCCACGGTCATGGGCACGACCACGAGCACGACGACGTGGACGGCCGGGAAGTGCGGGCAGCCAAGGACCAGCCGGGGCGACACGACGATTCCTACTACGGCGCACCGGGTTCCAGCGGTTCCGGCAAGCGGAGCACGGGCGGCCAGGGCCAGCGGTCGTTCTCCTCGGTGACCCGCCGCAAGTCGTGAGGAGCGCGTCGTGGAATCAGCTCTGCACCGGTTCGTCCGGTTGCTGCGCCTGTTCGGGCTGCGCATCTCGGTGTCCGAGGCCACCGACGCGATGCGGTGCGCCGCCCAGCCCGGCATGCTCGACGACCGGGAGGCGCTGCGCAACGCGCTGAAGGTCGCGATGATCAAGGACCGGCGAGATGAGGAGATCTTCGACGAGGTCTTCGAGGCGTTCTTCGCGCTGCGCCCGGTGATCGCCGCCGGCGACGAGCACGAGCACACCCACGAGCACGACGACCTCTCCGACACCGGTGAGCTGCAGTCGTTCACCGTCTCGGAGGAGCCCGCGGAAACCCCGCAGGAGGGTCACACCCACGCCAAGCCCGCCGACATCCGGGACTACTTCGATCCCGAGGACATGGCGCAGCAGTACAACCTGCACCAGGAGAGCAACAAGATCGACCTGGCGTCGATGACCGACGAGGTGGTGTTCTCCAGCGACGACAACAGCGCGGGCGGCGGTTCGGTGCCGTCGGTGCAGCTGGAGACCGAGCACCTGCACAACGCGGGCACGCCCGGGTCGCTGGCCGAGCACACCGGTCACCGCATCGACACCCGGTTGAGCATCGCCGAGGAGCAGACGCTGCTGGACTGGCTCGGCGACGACGAGGGCACGGACTCCGCGCCGCGCGGTCAGCTGACCGGTGTGCTGGAGAACCTGCCGGAGCTGCTCAAGCAGCACCTGGCCAAGCTCGCCGAGCTGGAGCGAACGGCCAAGGAGTCCCGGGAGGTCACCACCGGACGCCTCGACCGCGTCGACGAGGGCGAGCGGCAGCAGCTGGAGGAGTCGCTGCGGCGGATCGTGCACAGCCTGCGGGGCGCGCCGACCAGCAAGCGCCGCAACACCCCGCGCGGGCGGGTGCACCCGGCGCGCACGATGCGGCGCAACATGCGCTACGACGGCGTGCCGTTCCGGCCGGTCACGGTGACCCGCGCCGAGGACAAGCCGCGGCTGGTGGTGCTCGCCGACGTGTCGCTGTCGGTGCGCTCCACCGCGCGGTTCACGCTGCACCTGGTGCACGGGTTGCAGTCGCTGTTCACGCAGGTCCGCACGTTCGCGTTCGTCGACGACCCGGTGGAGATCTCGGAGCTGTTCACCGATCACCCGCTGGAACGCGCGCTCGGGCTGGTCTTCGACGGGCTGCCGCAGGGCGGGGTCCTGGACGTGGACGGGAACTCGGACTACGGCGCGACCTTCGCGAAGTTCCTCGACGAGTTCGGCAACACGCTCAACCGGCGCACCACGGTGCTGATCCTCGGGGACGGTCGCGGCAACGGCAACGACCCGAACGTCGACGCGCTGGCCGAGATCGCCCGGCGGGCGCGGGAGACCATCTGGCTCACGCCGGAACCCCGGTACTCGTGGCGGCTGGGGCGCTGCGACCTGCCGGACTACGCCGATCACTGCGACCGGGTGCAGGTGGTGCGCGACCTGTCCGGGTTGGCCAAGGCGGCGGAGTCCATCGCGACGGAGGTGACCGGGCGGTGAACGCGGGAGAGCGCGCGGCGCTGCACCACATCGACCCGCTGGTCCCGCACGGCCACGACCCGCTGGTCACCGTCGGACGGCACGACTCCACCTGCGAGGCGCGGGTGAAAGTGGCGCACACCCGGCACTTCTGCCTGCACCGGCGCGATCACCGGATGGAGATCACCCACTGGCTGCGGCCGGAGCAGCTGGACAACAACCTCGCCGGCATCCTCGCCGAGGAGCTGTTCGCGCCCGGCTGGCTCAGCGGTGTGGAGGTCTTCGAGCGGGTGTTCACCGAGGTCGTGCAGTCGGTGATCGAGGACCCGCTGCGGGCGTGGACGACGTTCTACGACAACACCCTGGCCCGCATCCGCGAGTGCTGGTCGCGTCCGGCCGGGTGCGCGCCGCACTCGTCGATCGCCGACTTCGCCCCGCTGTACCGCCGGGTGCTCGGGCTCGCCCCTCCGGGCCGGGTGCTGGACCTGGGGTCGTGCTTCGGGTTCCTGCCGCTGCTGCTCGCCGAGCGGGGCGAGCACTCGGTCATCGCCTCCGACCTCGCGCCCGGCAGCATGCGCCTGCTGGAGACGGTCGCGGCGACCCGGGGGCACCGCATGCACACCCTGGTCTGCGACGCCGCCCAGGTCCCGCTGCCGGATGGCGCGGTGGACACCGTGACGGCCATGCACCTGCTGGAGCACCTCGAACCGGCCCGGGGCGATGCGGTCCTCGCCGAGGCTCTACGCCTGGCCCGCCGCCGGATCATCATCGCCGTGCCCTACGAGGACCGGCCCAACGCCGCCTTCGGCCACGTCCGCACCTTCACCCCCGCCGACCTCGACCACCTGGGCGCCACCACCGGCCACCCCTACGAGGTCACCAACCACCACGGAGGCTGGCTCGAAGTCCACAAGGCCCCCTGACCCACCCCACCACCCCATCACCGCAAAGGCCTTCGAATTTCGCGCGAAATTCGAAGGCCGCGCGTCGACGTCAAATCTCGCGAGAAATGTGAATCCGCAGCCGGAACGGAGCCCTGACCTGCACGTACACGCCCGAATGCGGGGGGAGGGTTCGAATTTCGCGCGAAGTTCGAAAGCTGTGCGTCGAGGTCGAATTTCGCGCGAAATTGGAAAACCACCGCGCGGTCGGGCGTGTCTGGGCTGGTCGGGTGGGGGTTTGGTGGGTTCAGGTGGCTGGGGAAGTCGCTAGATGAGGTGGAGCTTGCTGGCTTCGTAGACCGCTTCCGCTCGGCTGGTGGCGGTGAGCTTGCGCATGATGTTGCGGACGTGGAACTTGACCGTGGTCTCCGAGATGAACAACTTCGCGCCGATGTCCCGGTTGCTGAGGCCGTGGGCGAGTTGCCGCAGGACGTTGAGCTCCCGCTCGGTGAGGCGGGGTTCGGTGGTGGTGGGGGCGTTCATCGACTCGACCATCGCCGCGGCGCTGCGGGAGTCGAAGGAGCTCTCGCGGCGGGCCACGGCGCGGATGGAGCGCACGAGCTCGGTGGTGTCGACGTCCTTGACGACGTAACCGCGGGCGCCGCGGTGGATGGCGTCGACGACCAGCCCGCCGTCGAGGAACGTCGTCAGCACCAGGACGCCGAGGTCCGGGTGCCGCTGGGTGAGCTGCCCGCACAGCTGCAACCCTTCGGTGTTGTCGCCCGTGGAGAGCTTGAGGTCGAGCAGCACGATGTGCGGGTCGGCTTCGGCGACCACGGTCAGCGCCTCGGCAGCGGTGGCGGCCTCGCCCACGACCTGCAGGTCTTCCTCGCGTTCGAGCACCGAGCGCAGTCCGTGCCGGACGATCGCGTGGTCGTCGACGAGCACGATCCGCACCTGGCCGGCCGCCCTGCGCTGGTCGGGAACCGTCATGGCAAGACCTCCGGCGCAGGTGAGAGGGGAACCCGCAGCTGCAGCGCCACCCCGCCCATCCGGGATCGCCGGATGCCCAGCGTGCCGCCGAGCTCCTGCGCCCGCGCGGCCATGTTGGCCAGGCCGCGGTGCCGGCCTGCGAGGTCGGTCGCCGACGACAGCTTCAGCGATCGCCGCAGCTGCGCGGGATCGCCGGTGCCGTCGTCGGAGACGGTCAGCCGCAGCTGCGAGGACTGGTAGACCAGGTGCACGACGGCGCGGGTGGCCTCGGCGTGCGAGACGATGTTGAACAGCGCTTCGCCGGTGAGCCGCAGGATCGAGCTCTCGTCCTCCGGCGGCAGCGGGGCCGGTGTGCCGGCGACCCGCACCTCCACCTTCAGCTCGCTGGACAGGTGCACTGTGGACAGTTGTTTGAGCAGCACCGGCAGTGATCCCGGTGGTTCTTCGGCTCCGTGGTGCAGCGCGTAGATCGCCGCGCGCAACCGCTCCACGGCCTGCTGCGTGAGTCCCTTCGCGGGCGCGAGCTTCTCGGCGACGCCCGCGGCTTCGGGCCCCATCTCGGCGAGTTCGGCGCGGCACACCTCCACGGTCATGCCGGCGCTGAGCACGTACTGGGTGACGGTGTCGTGCAGCTCGCGGGCGATGCGGTGGCGTTCGTCGTCGAGGGCCTGGCGCTGCATGGCCTCCACCAGGCGCCGCTGGGTCTCCTGCAGCTCGGCGTTGCGGGCGGCCAGGTCGCGGGCCTGCTGGGCGGCGGCCTCGGAGAGCTGCTCGGTGCGTCCGCGCAGCTGTGCGGCGGCGTGGAACAGGAACGAGTTGTGCACGGCGACGGCGGCCTGGTTGGCCAGCACCCGCAGGATCGCCAGGTCGGTGTCGGCGACGTGGACGTCTCCGGGCCAGCCGACGATGCCGCCGACGGGCTCGTCGTCGAGGGTCATCGGCGCCCGGACCCAGTCCGGGCCACCGGGTTCGAGCTCGATCTCCCACGGGCGGTTGCGGATCACGTCGAGCTGCTCGCGCACCTCGGGCGGCAACCGGGTCTCGTCGTCGACCAGTTCGCCGTGGTGCAGCAGCAACAGACGCGGCCGGGCGGCGCGCAGGGCCCCGTCGGCGATGCCCAGCAGCATCCGGTCGGCCTGCAGGTGATCGGCCGCGGCGCGCACCACTGCCTCCACCAGCGTGCGGGGACCTTCGACGGTGCGCACCAGCGCGCCGGAGATGCGGTCGAGCGCCTGCACGGCGTGCTCGAGCCGTTCGGCGGAGCGCACGTACTCCGGGTAGAACGAGCGCTTTCCGGAGCGCAGCCCCGTCAGCACGCCCAGGTCGTCGCCGAAGTCCCCGCCGGACATCGCGGCACCGCCGCTCACAGCGCGGCCCGGAACAGCCGGGCGATGTCGGCCGCGTGCGCCTCGCGCGGGTTCGTCGTCAGGCAGGCGTCCTTGAGCGTGTTGCGCGTCAGCACCGGTATGTCCACATCGGACACGCCGAGCGAGCGCAGCGTCTTGGGCACGCCCACGACGTCGGCGAGCTCCCGCACCCGCTCGGCCAGGGTCAGCGCCACCTCCAGCGCGGGCACACCGGCGGTGTCGATGCCGACCGCATCGGCCAGCGGGACGTAGCGGGCGGGGTCGGTCTCGGCGTTGAACCGGATGACGTGCGGCAGCAGCACCCCGTTGATCACGCCGTGCGGCGCGTCGAGCAGACCGCCGACCTGGTGGCTCATCGCGTGGGTGGCACCGAGGATCGCGTTGGTGAAGGCCATCCCCGCTTCCAGCGCGCCCTGGGCCATCGCGATGCGCGGTTCGGCTTCGCCGGGGCGGAACAGGGTGCGGGCGAGGTTGCCGGTGATCAGCTTGGCGGCGTGCAGCGAGTGCTGCTCGGTGAGGGTGTTGTGCGCGCGGGAGACGTAGGACTCGATGGCGTGGGTGAGCGCGTCCAGCCCGGTCGCGGCGTTGAGCCAGTCCGGCATGCTGGTCAGCAGCCGCGGATCGACCACCGAGATCTCGGGGACGAGCGCGCGGCTGAGGATGGTGATCTTGGTGGCGTTCGCGGTGTCGGTGATGATCGCGAACTGCGACACCTCGGCACCGGTCCCGGAGGTCGACGGGGCCATCACCAGCGGCGGGATCGGGTGCACGACCTGGTCGACGCCTTCGTAGTCCAGGATCCGGCCACCGTTGCCGGACAGGATCGCCACGCCCTTGGCCGCGTCGATCACCGAGCCGCCGCCGACGCCGATGATCACGTCCGCCCCGGATTCGACGTAGCGCTGGTGCGCGGCTTCGACCTCGTGGTCCTTCGGGTTCGGGGTGACCGCGTCCCACACCACGGCGGTGAGCCCGACGGCGTCGAGGTGCGCGGCGGCCTCAGCGGCCCAGCGGGCCTCGGTGAGCCCGCCGTCGGTGACCAGGAACGGGCGGCGCGCGCCCAGCCGCCGCGCGCAGTGCCCGAGCTCGGCCAGCGCCCCGGGACCGAACACGACTTCCGGGACGTGGAACTTCGCCAGCCGGGGTGGTTCTCCACGCGGGCGCGTGAGCTGCGGCCCGGGCAACTCGGTGACTTCAAGTTCGGGCGAGCTGGACACCCGGCTTCGCACTGTCATCGAACATCCTCCAGGCACCGGTGCGGAGATCTGCGATCGCCGGTGGGGCCGACGCGCCGGACCGAACCCATCCTAGCCGCAACGTGACCCGCACCACAGCGACCAGCGGGGCCTGCCTGGTCGGGCAGACCCCGCAGCCGCCCCCTTCGCACGGCGCTCGCCGGTCAGACGAGGCCGAACGCCTCGAGCTCGTCGTCGGTGAGCAGCCGGGATCGGATCAGGAACCGGACCCCCTCGGGGGCCTCCAGCGAGAACCCGCTGCCCCGGCCGCGCACGACGTCGATGGTCAGGTGCGTGTGCTTCCAGTACTCGTGCTGCGCCGCCGACATCCACACCGGCACCGCCTCCCCGTCCACGTCGAGGTCGCCGAGGTGGACGTCGGAGTCGCCGGTGCGGAACTCCCCGGCCGGGTAGCACATCGGGGCGCTGCCGTCGCAGCACCCGCCGGACTGGTGGAACATCAGCGGGCCGTGGTCGGCCCGGAGGCGGCGCAGCAGGTCCGCCGCCTCCGGGGTCACGGCCACCCGGGCCGGCTCCATCAGAAGAAGCCCAGCTTGTCGGGCGAGTAGCTGACCAGCAGGTTCTTGGTCTGCTGGTAGTGCTCCAGCATCATCTTGTGGTTCTCGCGGCCGATGCCGGACTGCTTGTAGCCGCCGAAGGCCGCGTGCGCCGGGTAGGCGTGGTAGTTGTTCACCCACACGCGGCCGGCCTGGATCTCGCGGCCCGCGCGGTAGGCGGTGTTGGCGTCGCGCGACCACACCCCGGCACCCAGGCCGTAGAGGGTGTCGTTGGCGGTCTTGATCGCGTCGGCGTAGTCGTCGAAGCGGGCGACCGAGACGACCGGGCCGAAGATCTCCTCCTGGAAGATCCGCATCTTGTTGTGCCCCTCGAACACCGTGGGCTGCACGTAGTAGCCGCCGGAGAGCTCGCCGCCGAGGTCGGCCTTCTCCCCACCGGTGAGGACCTTGGCGCCCTCCTGCTTGCCGATGTCGATGTAGGACAGGATCTTCTCGAACTGGTCGTTGCTGGCCTGGGCGCCGATCATGGTGTCGGTGTCCAGCGGGTTGCCCTGCTTGACCGCCTTGGTGCGCTCCACGGCCTCACCGAGGAACGGGTCGTAGATGCCGCCCTGGATCAGCGCCCGCGACGGGCAGGTGCAGACCTCGCCCTGGTTGAGCGCGAACATCGTGAAGCCTTCGAGGGCCTTGTCGTAGAAGGCGTCGTTGGCGGCGGCGACGTCGTCGAAGAAGATGTTCGGGCTCTTGCCGCCCAGCTCCAGCGTCACCGGGATGATGTTCTCGCTGGCGTACTGCATGATCAGCCGGCCGGTGGTGGTCTCACCGGTGAAGGCGATCTTGCTGATCCGGTTGCTGGAGGCCAGCGGCTTGCCCGCTTCGACGCCGAAGCCGTTGACCACGTTGAGCACGCCCGGGGGCAGCAGGTCGCCGATGACGCTGAGCAGCACGTGGATCGAGGCCGGCGTCTGCTCGGCGGGCTTGAGCACCACGGCGTTGCCCGCGGCCAGCGCGGGCGCCAGCTTCCAGACCGCCATCAGGATCGGGAAGTTCCACGGGATGATCTGGCCGACCACGCCCAGCGGCTCGTGGAAGTGGTAGGCGACCGTGCTGTCGTCGACCTCGCTGATGCCGCCTTCCTGCGCGCGGATGGCACCGGCGAAGTAGCGGAAGTGGTCGATGGCCAGCGGGATGTCGGCGGCCAGGGTCTCGCGGACCGGCTTGCCGTTCTCCCAGCTCTCGGCGACCGCCAGCTTCTCCAGGTTCGCCTCCATGCGGTCGGCGATCCGGTTGAGCACGGTGGCCCGCTCGGCGACCGAGGTGCGCCCCCACGACTGGGCGGCTCCGTGCGCGGCGTCCAGCGCGCGCTCGACGTCGTCGGCGGTGCCGCGGGCGATCTCGGTGAAGTCCGCACCGGTCACCGGCGTCGGGTTCGCGAAGTAGCCGCCCTTGGCGGGGGCCACGTACTCACCGCCGATGTAGTGGTCGTAGCGGGATTCGTAGGCCACCACGCTGCCCTGCGTACCCGGCGCTGCGTACTTGGTCATGCGTTGCCTCCTGCACGAGAACTTCCGTTGTCGCGCGGAATCGTGTCGGACCTCACGTTGCAACGAGGTTGCACCGGACTTGCTCCGATCGGATGCCTGACCAAACGGACGGTATTGGTCCCGCTGGCGGCGCAGACCCTTGTCCTGGGTGTTACCGATGGTCATCATGACCTCACTCGTCGACGAGGACGCAGGACTGGAGGCAACGTGCAGGAGGAGGAGACCCCGACCGCGACGGTGCTCGCCGACCCGCTGGAGTACGCGTCGCTGCTGGGCCGGGTGTGGGATGCGGTGCTGCGCGGTGACCGCGCGCCCCACTCACCTCGGGCTCTGGTGTCGGAGTCCTGGCAGCGGTCGCTGGCCGCCGACGTCGATCCCGATGCCTGCGAAGCACCCGTGGTCTGCGAGCGCGACGAGGTCCGCGACCTGCGCGACGAGCACCCCCTGCGAGCGGCGATCCCGGTGCTGCGCCAGACCGTGCTCGACGTCGCCGACGAGGCGATGCACGTGATGATCGTGACCGACCGGGACGGGCTGATCCTCTGGCGCGAGGGCAACGCCGAGGTGCAGCGCCGCGCCGACCGGGTGCGGCTGAGCGAGGGAACCCGGTGGGCGGAGGAGGCCATCGGCACCAACGCGATGGGAACCACCCTGGCGGTGGGCAAACCGGTGCAGATCTACTCCGCCGAGCACCTGGTGCGGACCTACCACGACTGGACCTGCGCGGCGAGCCCCATCCACGACCCCGACACCGGTGACGTGCTGGGCTCGGTGGACATCAGCGGCCCGCTGCGCACCGTGCACCCGGCGATGGTGTCGCTGGTCAGCGCCGCCGCGCAGCTCGCCGAGAGCCACCTGCGCGCGCGGATGGCCGCGCGCGACGAGCAGCTGCGGGCGCGCAACATGCCGCACCTGCGGGCCCTGCGCGGTGAGGCGGGAGCGCTGCTGACCCGCACGGGCCGCGTGCTGGCGGTGGAGCCGGGCGCGGCGGTGCTGCCCGAGCGGGTCGACGTCACCGACGGCCGGACCACCCTCGCCGACGGCCGCGAAGCAGTGCTGGAACGGCTCGCCGAGGGTTACCTGCTGCGACTGCCGGGTTCGTCGACGACGCGCACCCGCCCCCGGCCGGTGCTGTCGCTGTCCTTCCTGGACGCCTCGGGCCCGCGCGCGGTGCTCGATGGCCGCGAGGTCCCGCTGTCGTTGCGGCACGCGGAGATCCTGACGCTGCTGGCGATGCGACCGGCCGGGCTGACCGCCGACCGGCTGGCGTTCCAGCTCTACGGCGAGCGCGGCAACCCGGTCACCGCGCGCGCGGAGATCCACCGGCTGCGCGCGCAGCTGGGCGAGCACGTCATCGCCACCAAGCCCTACCGGCTGCAGGCCGCGGTCGACGCGGACTTCCTCACCGTGCGCCGGGCGTTGCACGACGGCGACCTCCGCACCGCCTCGGAGACCTACCGGGGGCCGCTGCTGGAGGCCAGCGAGGCCCCGGCGATCCGCGACGAGCGGGAGGAGCTGTTCGCCTCGCTGCGCAACGCGGTCCTCGACCGCGGCGACGTCGCCGCGCTGTGGGCGCTGTTCCGCGACCACCCGACCGACGACCTGGAGGTCCTGGGCCAGCTCGCCCACCGCCTCCCCCACCACGACTCGCGCCGCCCGCTGGTCACCGCCCGCATGCAACAGGTCCTCGCCGGCGAACCCTGATCACCTGGCTCGCGCTCGGATCGGGGGCTAGGAACAGCACAGCGTTCGCGAAGATCGGCCCACACCAATGGCTTCCGGGAGGGCGAGCGTCATTCAGCTGCAGGGCCGCTGGTGGTGCGCAGGCCGGTGAGGAGGGTTTGCACGACCCTCTCGACCGAATCGACGCCGCCGGTCGGCAGGTGCGAGGACAGCGCGCCTTCGACCATCTCGCAGATCAGGGCCAGATCGGCCGGGGTGACGTCGGCTCGCACGGCACCCGCACGCTGGGCGCGGCGCAGTCCCGGGCTCAGCACCGCGACCAGCTGGTCGGCGTACCGGCGCTGGTCGGCGGCCGAGAGTTCGCGGAACAGCCGCACCAGCGGGCGCCGCGAGATCTGCTCCTCGAACAGCTCCGCCAGCACTTCCAGGAAATCGGCGTCGTCGGTGTCGGCGACGAGTTCGCGCAGGAGGTGCAGCTTGCTCTCGGCCACCGCGAGCCCGAGGGCGTAGCGGTCGGAGAAGTGCCGGTAGACCGTCGCCCGGCCCAGGCCCGAGCGGCGGGCGATCTCCGACAGCGGCACCAGGTCGACGTCCTCGGCGAAGGCTTCGTCGGCGGTGCGCAGGATGGCCTCGCGGTTGCGGCGCGCGTCGGTACGGCGAGAACTCAGCACCGCTTACCTCCGCCAGACCGCACGAGGACCCAACTTACTAGCCAGTAGTGAGATCGTCGACCAGTTCAATGTCTCGTTTTGGCTCCATAAGCTCCCGGCTCAGTCGACGACGCCTGCCGTGGAGGGACCGCATGCCCGAACTCAACCGCCGGACGCTGCTCGCCGGAACGGCCGCCGCCACCGGCCTTTCCCTGCTGGGACCGGCCGCGAACGCGGCGAACCGCGTGCGACTGACCCGCGAGGAGCACCGGGTGGTGGTCATCGGATCCGGGTTCGGCGGCGGTGTGACGGCGCTGCGGTTCGCCCAGGCCGGGGTGCCGGTGCTGGTCCTGGAGCGGGGCAAGCGCTGGCCGACGGGCCCGAACGCCGACACCTTCCCCACCCTGGCCTCCCCGGACGAGCGGTTCTTCTGGCTGGGGTCGGGACCGTCGCTGTTCGGGATCTCCCCGCCGCCGTTCGAGCGCTACACCGGTCTGCTGGAGCGGGTGGCGGGCAACGGCATGGACATCATGTGCGCGGCCGGCGTCGGCGGTGGCTCCCTGCTCTACCAGGGCATGACGCTGCAACCGACCGAGGACGTCTTCAACGCCAACATGCCCGAGCGGCTGGACTACGCCCGGATGGACCGCATCTACTACCGGCGCGTCGCCCAGATGCTCAAAATCGCGACCGCTCCCGACGAGCTGGTCGGCAGCGAGCCCTACCAGGCTTCGCGGATCTTCGCCCGCAACGCCCAGCGGGCGGGCTTCTCGGTGGAGAAGATCCCGATGCCGATCGACTGGGACTTCGCGTTGCGCGAGCTCCGCGGCGAGATGAAGCCGTCCTACACGAACGGGGATTGCGCCTTCGGCGTCAACAACGGCGGCAAGCACTCCGTGGACGTCACCTACCTCGCGCAGGCCGAGGCGACCGGCAAGGTCACCGTCGCGGCCCAGCACAACGTCACCGAGGTGGCCAAGGCCCTGGACGGCCGCTGGCAGGTCCACGTCGACCGCATCGCCACCGACGGCACGGTGCTGGAGCAGAAGATCATCACCACCAGTGCGCTGGTCATGGCTGCGGGCACCGCAGGCACCACCCGGCTGCTGATGCGCGCCGCCGCCAAGGACCAGATCCCCGACATGCCCGACGGTCTCGGCTCCAACTGGGGTTCCAACGGCGACCGCATCTACACCTGGACCGATCTGGCCGACGACTTCGGGTCGCCGCAGGGCGGCCCGGTGGTCTACGGCAGCAAGGAGTGGGACGACCCGACGATGGCCAACACGGTCATCCAGGCCTCCCTGCCCCCGATGCCGAACCTGCGCACCACGATGCTGGTCGGCTACGGCGTCAGCTCGGGACGAGGACGGTTCGTCTACGACTCCGCCAAGGACGACGCCGTGCTCGACTGGCCGTCGCAGGCGGATTCGGCGCTGGCCGAGCGCATCGACCAGCGCATCGCCGCGGTGGCGGGTGACGGTTCGGTCCGGCTCGACACGACCTCGCTGGTGCCCAACACCTGGCACCCGCTGGGCGGTGCCTCGATGAACGTGGTCTGCGACCTGGCCGGGCGGGTGAAGGGTCACCGGGGGCTCTACGTGCTCGACGGCGCCCTCATGCCCGGCAACACCGCCGCCTGCAACCCGTCGATGACCATCGCCGCGGTGGCCGAGCGGGCCACCGACGAACTCCTCGCCCACGACGCCGGAGTGGTGTTCTAGAACGGTCCGCCCCGCGCCATCGCGGTGGCGCGGGGCGGGTTCTCAGCGGGCCGCGTGGGAGGCGTCGAGGAACTCCTCGCGGTGGATCTTGCGGGGTGCCATCCGGCGGCGCTTGAGCGCCTTGACCCCGGCCTCGATCATCCCCGGCGGCCCGCACAGGTAGGCGCTGAGCCCCCGGCAGGACTGGAAGTCGGCCAGCACCACGTCGGTCACCAGCCCGTTCGCACCATCCCAGTCCTCTTCGGACAGGCAGGGCCGGTACCCGAAGTTCGGGTGCTGCCGGGCCAGTTCCTCGAAGAACTCGACGTCGTAGAGGTCCTGCCTGCTGCGGCCACCGTGGTAGAGGTGCAGTTCCGGGGCGAGGTCGTGGGCCAGCGCGTGCCGCACGATCGACTTCAGCGGCGCCAGCCCGGTGCCCCCGGCGATGAGGATCGCCGGATCTTCCTGCGCCACGGGCATTCCGAAGTCGCCGAGCGGCCCCTTGAGCTCGACGCGCTCCCCCACCGACAGGCCGGCGAACATCCAGCCGTCGGTGGCGATGCCACCCGGCGTGCGGCGGACGTGGAACTCCAGTCGCGTGGTCTCCGACGGCGGGTTGGCCATCGAGTACTGCCGCGCCACGCCGGTTCCGGGGACGGCGATCTCGGCGTACTGGCCCGGGTTGAACGACATCGGCTCGTCCAGCTCGACGACCAGGCGCCGGATGTCCCGGGCGATGTCGTCGAGCACCACCACGGTCCCGGTGTGGTCGCGCAGCGGGTGCCGCGGCACCCCGTCGTCGGCGTCGACCTGCTCGACCGGCTCCAGCACCAGTCCCGAGACCGGCGTCGCCTGGCACCCCAGGGCGATCCCGGCCGCGCGCTCCTCCGGGGTGAGCGTGTACTCGGAGGAGTCGCGGTGGTCGACCTCGCCGGAGAGAACCCTGACCTTGCAGCTGCCGCAGGTGCCCTGCGTGCAGGAGTGCGGCAGCCAGATGTCGTCGCGCAGGCACGATTCCAAGATCGACTGGCCCGCAGGGCACTTCGTCGACCGGTCCAGCGGATCGATGCGGACCTCGTGGGTCAGCTCGGGAGCGGACATCACACCTCCCACACGGCGCGCAGCTCGACCGGGCCGCGGAAGCCCCAGCCCCAGAAGTCGACCTCGTGGTCGGTGTCGGGCTCCAGGTTCGGGATGGCCTCGAACAGCTCCTCCAGCGCGATGCGCACGACCTCGGTCGCGAAGTAGGTGCCCGCGCAGGCGTGCTTGCCCGCCCCGAAGGCCAGGTTCGGCACCGGCGTCCGGTCCAGGTCGAACACCGCGGGCGAGCTGTGGTCGTTCTCGTCGTGGTTGGCCGAGCCGTAGGACATCATCACCACCGAACCGGCGGGCAGCTCGACGCCGTCGATGATCATGTCCTGATGGTTTCGCCGCGCCACCGCCGACCAGATCGGCGAGGTCCAGCGCACCCCCTCGGTGATCGCCCTGCGCACCAGCGACGGATCGTCGATGACCCGTTCCAGCTGGTCAGGCCGCGTGAACAGGCCCGCGATGGTGGAGGCCATCGCGTGCCCGGGCTCCTGCATCGCGCCGAGCAGGAACACGAAGATGTTCGGGTAGATGACCTCGCGGTCGCGGACCTGGCCGGGTGGCATGCCGTCGTGCAGCCAGTGCGACAGCGCGCTGTCGTCGGGCTCGACGGTCCACTTGTCCAGCAGCGGGTCCACCACCGCGCGGATCTCGGCCTTGGCCTCGTCACCGGGGTGGAAACCATCCGGGGTGGCCCAGTCGCCGTTCTCGTCGACACCGGCGTTGGTGAACGAGACGCTGAGCTTGCGGAACCACTCGCGCAGCTTGTCCGAGCTCACCGACTGCAGGCCCATCAGGTCTCCGAGGCTGCGCACGCTGACCGGCTCGCAGTACTGCGACACCAGGTCGGCCTCGCCGTCGTTCTCGAAGGCTTCGAGGTAGCGGCGGGCGATGGGCCGGGCCAGGCCGTCGACGTAGCGGTCCACCTCGCTGGGCTGCAGGCCCGGGTCGACCATCGCCCGCAGGTCGTCGTGCGCGGCGCCGTTGGCGTCCAGCACCGCCGGGTCGCCGAAGGTGCGGCGTCCGGCCGGGGCGATCACGCCCTCGAAGTCGCTGTCGTCGGATCCGGCGATCCGCCGGCACATCTCCTTGGTGGAAGCCACCCAGCAGCCCAGCGCCGGGACGTAGGCCAGCGGGGATTCGGCGCGCAGCCGTTCGTAGAACGGGTACGGGTCGCGCTCCAGCTCCTCCATCGTCACGTCCGCGATCCAGCTCGGGGTCGTCATCGTCATCGCATTTCCTCCGTCGCTCTTCCGGCGCGTTTCGGGATGCTCCGCAGCCGCCCGGGCGGTGTCAGAAGGAAAAACACCACGCCACCTCCGCGTCGGTCGAGCCGCTGGGCGCGGTGCCGGGACGAATTGCGCGACGAAATCGGGATCGGGGCTCGACAACGCTTAACCATCGCGTCCCCGGCCGGTTTAATCCCTGGCAAGCCGGCTCAACGACGAGGAGGCGAGATGGTGACCGGAACGTCGGAGGACGCTGTCCGCCGGGCGGCGACGCGCGACTGGGGCGAGGCGGTCCGCGCCGTCACCGGCGCCTACTTCCCGCACGAGCTGCGCCCGCTGTCGCCCACCGACCGGCTCGACCTGTCGATGCACACCGTCGACCTGGGCCCGGTGACCGTGGGCCGGATCGGCTGGGGCGTCGACGTGGCCATCGACTGCGCCTACCCCGAGGCCTACGAGGTCAACATGCCCCTGGCCGGGCATTTGGAATCCCGGCACGGCCATGACCAGGTCGTTTCCGGCGAGGGCAGCGGCACGATCTTCCCGCCGAACCGGACGACGCCGATCACCCGCTGGTCGTCGGAGTGCACCGTCGTCGGCGTCAAGTTCGACCGCACCTGCCTGGAACGCGAGGCCGACCGCGTGCTGGCGGTTCCCCTGCCCGGCGGGCTGGAACTGCCCGCGCAGATCGACCGGCGCAGCGCGGCCACGCGCGGCTGGCTGCACTTCATCCGCACCCTGACCGCCGATCTGGGCGAGACCCACGCGATGCTGTGCGACGACGTCCTCAAGCGGCAGCTGGCGAGCACGCTCATGACGGGATTCCTGCTGGCCATGCACCCGGAGCGACGCAGTGCCGCACCCGCCCGGCCGCGCATCGTCAACCGCGTGCTGGACCGGTTGCGCGAGGATCCGGCGCACGCGTGGACCGCCGCCGAGATGGCCGAGATCGCCGGGGTCAGCGTCCGCCGACTGCAGGAGGGCTTCCAGGAGTACGTCGGCGCGACGCCGTCGGCGTGCCTGCGCGACATCCGGCTCGCCCGCGCGCACGAGGACCTGCTGGCGGCGAGGACGTCGACGGTCGCCGAGGTCGCCGCCCGCTGGAACTTCACCAACACGGGCCGCTTCGCCGCCGCCTACCGCGACAAGTACGGCCGCACGCCCTCGGAGACCCTGCAGGGCTAGCCCGATTCGAATTTCGCGCGAAGTTCGACCCCCGAAGTTCCCACTCGAATTTCGCGCGAAATTGGAATCCACCCACGCACCCGGGCGTGTCTGCGCAGGTCAGAGGGCTGCGTGGGGCTCGGTGGTCGAATTTCGCGCGAAGTTGGAGCGCTGTGTTTCGCGCTCGAACTTCGCGCGAAATTCGAGGGTGCTCCCCTCCTGGGTGAGGGCTTGCGGGGTGGGCGTGAGGGTCGCATGCGGAGGCTCATGAGTTGACTGTCGACATCGGGCTATCATTTCGGCGTGGCGGAAGAGGCTTTGCGCAGTTTGGATCGGATGACCTTGCGGGAGCGCGCGCTGGTGGCGCTGCGCGAGGCGATCGTGACCGGGCGGTACGGGCCGGGTGATCATCTCGGCGAGGTCGAGATCGCCTCGCAGCTGTCGATCAGCCGCGGCACGGTGCGCGAGGCGCTGCGCCACCTCCAGCAGGAAGGCCTGGTCACGCCCGGGGTGCGCGGCATGCTCCGGGTGCGCAGCCTGACCGCCGACGAGGTCGACGAGCTGTTCCGGGTGCGCTGCGCGCTGGAGGGCCAGGCGGTGGCCGAGATCGTCGAGTCCGACCGGCTGCCGCAGGTGGTCGGCGAGCTGCACTCGGCGCTGGACAAGCTCGAGGCCGCCACCGGAGACGTCAGCGAGCAGCTGGAGGCCGACCTCGCCTTCCACGCCCAGCTGTGCGCCTCGTCGGGCAACTCGATCCTGCTCGACACCTGGCGGCACCTGGAGGGGCCGATCCGGGTGGTGGTGCTCAGCGCGTCCACCGAGAACCGGCGCTTCCCCATGTCGGCCGGCCACCACCGGCCGATAGTCGAGGCCATCGAACGAGGCGATGCCGACACCGCGGTGCGCGTGCTGCGCGAGCACATGCAGGCTGCCGTCAAGCTGCTCAACAGCAAGAACTGAACCCGCAGGCGGCCTGGAAATCCGTCCTTGACACTGGGCCGACCCGACTTATGATGACTGTCAACATTGACTGTTGACACTCAACACTCAGCCACCCGGTCAAGGAGGATCGCGATGGCAAGCTCCACCTCGCGGGCGTCGGTCAACGGCAGCCCGGAGAAGTTCAGAGTCGCCGTCGGCTGCGGAGTCGGCGCGACCATCGAGACCTACGACTTCATCGGCTTCGGGACCGCCGCCGCCCTGTACTTCGGCGACGCGTTCTTCCCCGGCTCCGACCCGCTGTCGGCCTCGCTGATGTCGTTCGCGACCCTCGGCGTCGGCTTCGCCGCCCGCCCGCTGGGTGGCATCATCGCAGGTCACCTGGGTGACCGGATCGGCCGCAAGCCGGTGCTGGTCGCCTCGCTGCTGCTGATGGGCGTGGCCACCGTGCTCATCGGCTGCCTGCCCACCTACCAGCAGGCCGGCATCTGGGCGCCGGTGATGCTGGTGGCGGTCCGCATCGTGCAGGGCCTGGCCTTCGGCGCCGAATGGGGCGGCGCCATCCTGATGACCTTCGAACACGCGCCCTGGCGCAAACGAGGTCTCTACACCGGCATCACCCAGGCCGGGTTCCCCGTCGGCCTGCTGCTGGCGAACCTGGCGTTCCTGCTCAGCGCCGGGATGGACGGCACCCTGACGTGGCGGATCCCGTTCCTGCTGTCGGCGGTGCTGATCGTGGTGGGCATCCTGATCCGCCTCAAGATCGACGAGTCGCCGGAGTTCGAGGAGCTCAAGGACTCCGGAGAGGTCGCGCGCAACCCGATCCTGGAGGTGCTGCGCAACGACTGGCGCAACGTGCTGCGCACGTTCTGCCTGCGCGTGGTCGAGACAGCGGGCTACGCGGTGTCGGTGACGTTCATGCTGTCCTACCTGGAGCTCGACACCTCGCCCACCTCGGGCTCTTTGAGCCTGCTGGCGCTGACCACCGCCGCCGGGATCGGCATCCTCGCGACCACGTTGTGGGGGCACTTCTCGGACGTCTTCGGCAGGCGCCCGATCTACCTGCTGGGCTGCGTGATCGCCGTGGCCTGGGGCGTGCCGATGTTCCTGATGGCCAACACCGGTTCTGCGGTGCTGATCGTGCTCGCCTTCGTGATCAGCTACGCGATCTGCCAGAACTCGCTGGCCGGTGTGCAGGGCGCCTGGTTCTCGGAGCTGTTCGAGACCAAGACGCGCACCGCCGGGGCGTCGCTGGCCTACCAGATCTCCGCCGTGGTCTCGGGTTTCACCCCGATGATCGCCACCGCCCTCTACGGGCAGTTCGGGTGGATGGGTCCGGCGCTGCTGTTCAGCGGCTACGGCGTGCTGGGTCTGGTCGCCGCGATCGTCACCCGCGAGACCTGGGGCTCGGAGCAGAAGGCGGAGGTCGCGGCCCTCGAGCGCGCCGCCACCGGTAAGGAGGAAGCAGTTGTCTGATCGAACGCGGCGGATCGCGGAGTCCGCGCGCCGCATCCGCAAGAACGCCCTGGACATGGGCGAGCTGCAGGGCCAGGGCTACATCGCCCAGGCGCTCGGGGTCGCCGACGTGCTGGCCGTGGTGTACGCCGACCAGCTGCGGTTCCGCCCCGAGGACCCGGAGTGGGAGGACCGCGACCGCTTCCTGCTGTCCATCGGCCACTACGCGATCGCGCTGTACGCGGCGCTGGCCGAGGCCGGGGTGATCGACACCGACGAGCTGCAGACCTACGCCGCCGACGATTCGCGGCTGCCGATGTCGGGCATGGCCAGCTACACGCCCGGGATGGAGATCTCCGGCGGCTCGCTCGGGCACGGCTTGGGCGTCGCCGTCGGGATGTCGATCGGTTTGCGCCACAAGGGAAATCCGGCCCGGGTCTACAACCTGCTCTCCGACGGCGAGCTGGACGAGGGGTCCACCTGGGAGGCCGCGCTGGCCGCCTCGCACCACGAGCTGGACAACCTCATCGCCCTCGTCGACGTCAACGCGCTGCAAGCCGACGGCCCGACGGTCGACGTGCTGCGCACCGAGCCGATCCAGGCCAAGTGGGAGTCCTTCGGCTGGAACGCGGTCCGCGTCGACGGCAACGACGTCGACGCGCTGGTCACCGCGCTCGACGGGCTGCGCGAGCACCGGGGTTCGCCGTCGGTGCTGATCTGCGACACGCGCGTCGGCCGCGGCGTCCCGTTCCTGGAGAGCCGGGAGAAGGCGCACTTCATGCGGGTCGAACCGCACGAGTGGCAACTGGCACGCGACCACCTGCAGGAGGCCGGGGCATGACGACCGCGACAAAGAAGGCCACCACGTCGGCGATGATCGCCTCGTTCGCCGACGAGGGCCAGAAGACCACCAAGGCCCCGTTCGGGCACGCGCTGGCCCGGCTCGCCGAGCAGCGGCAGGACGTCGTCGGGCTGTCGGCGGACCTGGCCAAGTACACCGACATGCACGTCTTCCGGGATGCCCACCCGGACCGGTTCTTCCAGATGGGCATGGCCGAGCAGGCGCTGCTGGCGGCGGCCGCCGGGATGGCCGAGGTGGGGCTGACGCCCTTCGCCTCGACCTACTCGGTGTTCGCGACCCGCCGGGCCTACGACTTCCTGTGCCTGGACATCGCCGAGCCGGGGCTCAACGTCAACGTCATCGGTGGTCTGCCGGGCCTGACCACCGGTTACGGGCCGAGCCACCAGGCGACCGAGGACATCGCGATCCTGCGCGGCATCCCGGGGCTGACCATCGTCGACCCGTGCGACTCGGTGGACATCGAGCAGGCCGTGCCGCAGTTGGCCGACTCCCCCGGGCCGACCTACCTGCGGCTGCTGCGCGGTGCGGTGCCGACGGTGCTGGACGAGTACGACTACCGCTTCCAGCTGGGCAAGGCCGCCGAGCTGCGCACCGGCCGGGACGTGCTGATGATCTCCAGCGGGCTGATGACGATGCGCGCCCTGTCGGCGGCGGCCGAGCTGGCCGAGGACGGCGTCGACGTCGCGGTGCTGCACACCCCGACCATCAAACCGCTGGACGCGCAAGCGGTTCTGGCCGCCACCGGCAAGGGGAGGCTGCTGGTGACGCTGGAGAACCACACGGTCGTCGGCGGCTTGGCCGAGTCGGTGGCCTCCTGCCTGGCCTTCGCCGGCGTGGGCGAGCGGATCGTGCCGATCGGCCTGCCCGACGAGTTCCTCGCCGCCGGTGCGCTGCCCACGCTGCACGACCGCTACGGGCTCTCGGTGCCGCAGATCAAGAAGCGCGTGCTCGCCGAACTCGGCTGACCCACCAAGGAGATCGCATGACCAACGACCGCACAGCCATCGTCACCGGGGCCGGTTCGCGCCGCGGCATCGGGCAGGGCATCGCGCACGCGCTGGCCGCGCAGGGCTGGAACATCGCCATCCTCGACATCGACGAGGCCAGCGCCAAGGACACCGCCAACGCCCTCGCCGAGGAGCACGGGGTGGCCACGGTCAGCGCGGGCTGCGACGTCACCGACAAGACCGCCGTGGACGAGGCGGTGTCCACTGTGGAGTCTTCGCTGCCGGCGATCGGCGCGCTGGTCAACAACGCGGGCATCACCTCGCCGGTTCCGTTCATGGAGGTCTCCGACGAGGAGTGGGACCGCGTCTTCGAGGTCAACGTCCGGGGCAGCTTCCTGATGACCAAGCGCGTCGTCGGCGGCATGGCCGAGCGCGGTTTCGGGCGCATCGTCAACCTCTCGTCGGTGTCGGCCGAGCGCGGCGGTGGTGTGTTCGGCGGCGTCGCCTACTCGGCGGCCAAGGCCGGGCTGCTCGGGTTCTCGCGGGCGCTGGCCCGCGAGCTGGGACCCTCGGGCATCACGGTGAACTCGGTGGCACCGGGGCTGATCGACACCGACATCACCGCGGGCAAGCTCGACCCGGAGCGCAAGGCGGCCATGATCGCCGACATCCCGACGCGCCGCGCGGGCCGGGTGGAGGACGTCGCCGACGTCGTCGCGTTCCTGTGCCGCCCGGAGTCGAGCTACCTCACCGGCGTCACCTACGACATCAACGGCGGCTCGCACATCCACTGATCAGCGGGTGGGGTGCGCGCGAGGGCGCGGACCCCACCGCTGGCATACTTCCCCGGTGCGCAAGACGCTGCAGATCGTCGCCGTCTCAGCCGCGCTGTTGGGCGCGATCCTCCTCGCGGGCCCCTCGATCACCCTGCACACGCGGGTGCTGCACCACGAGACCTCCGGGGACGCGGGCGTGACCTACGAGCACTCGGGCGCGCGCTGGTCCAGCGACCTCTACCTGGTCGAGCTCCGCACGGTCACCGACACCCGCCACGAACTCCGATTGGGTCCCTACGCGGCTTCCTACTACTACCCCGTCGAGATCGCCTTCGGCTCCGAACCTCCGGCCCTCCGCGAAGCCACCTGGCTCCCCGACGCCGTCGAGATCACCTTCACCTCCGGAGAATCGCTCCACATCCCGGCCGACAACTTCAGCAGCGTCCGCTGAAGCCGGCATCACCCGGTCTGCGGCCAGCCGAGGGTTCCGAAGGGACGAGCTTCGCGGTAGGCGCGCAGGCCGGCGGCCGGGTAGGCGATGATGTCGGCTGGCAGGTCGTCGAACCCGAACCACGCCAACTCGTAGCACTTCTCAGGTTCTCGGTTCTCCGGTTCGCCTCGCCAGTCGAGAGCTTCGAAGAAGACGCCGAGCCTGGGTTCGACGCCGGGAGCGACCGCGTGCAGGGTGTGGACGTGCCGGAGGTCAGCGGCATCGATGCGCACACCGATCTCCTCCCGCGCCTCGCGAATCGCGGCTTCCAGCAACGATTCCCCCGCGTCGAGCTTGCCCGACGGCAGGTGCCACATGCCGTCGCCGTAGCTCCCCCGCCTGCGGCTGAGCAGCACTCGCCCCTCCCGCACCAGCATCACGTGCGCATCAACAACCGTCCGGTGAACCACCACGCGATCCTCCCAACACCTCACGCCACCACTCACCCGGGTGAACTACCCGATTTCAATGGAAATCAGAACCAGGACTTCCACTGAGATCGGGGTTCTGATTTCCATTGGAATCGGAGAACCCGGGCGCTCCGGAGGTCGGGATGTCGTACCACGTCGGTCGCAGCTGCTTCTACTACCTCGACGTCGGCTGGCCGGAGACGGTGCGACGGCACTCGACCCGGCAGCAGTTCAAGGAGTTCGGCGTGGCCGACATGCGCGAGTGGTTCGGTGATGCCGGGCCGTTGGAGGCGGTCCCCGAAACCCGCGTGCCGGAGAGCTCAACGCTGGAGGGAACCGTCGCGCGCATCCGAGCTGAGGCGTTCCCGCTCCCAGCCGATCCGGGGTGACTCCGGCTGCTCAGCTGTTGGGGATGGGGGACTTGGTGAGTTCTTCGAGGTCTGCCAGAGGCGGCGGGCTTCTTCGGGGTTGCGGAGCGGCGAGTAGAGCTTCTGCTCCCCGGGCGGACCGCCCATGTGGCCCAGGCCGCGGGGTCCGTAGAGCGCGCCGCGCTCGGCCTCGGGTGAGGTGGCGGCGTGGAGGGCGGGCAGTTGTGCGGTGCGGACCGTTCCGACCAGGATGCCGCGGGCGGACAGGGCGCGGATCAGCCGCACGCCCAGGGTGTCCTGGGAGCGTCCGACCTCGGGACGTGCCGCGAGCAGGCTCGTCGGGGCGATCCCGGGATGGGAGAGGTTGCTCGTGATTCCCCAGCCGTACGCCTGGCTACGCCGGTCGAGTTCCAGGCCGAAGAGGCCGAACGCGATCTTGGACTGGGCGTAGGCCTTCATCCCGTCGTAGGAGCGTTCCCAGTTCAGGTCGTCCCAGTTGATGGTTCCCCGCCTGGCCGCGACGCTGACCTGCGAGGTCACCTGCGCCTGGCCCGCGCGCAGCAGCGGCAGCAGAGGTCAAGCACTTCATCCACCCGGAGGTCGGCGCGCTGGAACTGACCTGCCAAACGCTGCTCGACCCGGACCAGTCGCACTCCCTGCTCGTCTACACCGCCGTGCCCGGCAGCGAGAGCCACGAGAAGTTGCAGCTGCTGTCGGTCCTCGGTTCCACGACGTTGCGGTGAGCGGCCGTCACTCGCCGAACCGGACGACCCCTGCGGTCAGCCGCTGCACGCGGTCGGCATCGCGGATGCCGTCGATCTCCACGATGCGACCGTCGACCACGGTGAACGCCATGATCGACACCGGACGTCCGGACCTGGCGGCGACCACTCCGGGCAGGCCGTTGACGAGCACCGGGTGGAGCTCCGCACCGCGGCTCGCGCGGGACTGCCGGGCGATCTTCTCAGCTCCGCGATGCACCTCCGGTGGCCTTTCGCTGCCGTAGTCGGCGCGGAAGACGACCTCGGGGTCGAGCAGCCGCACCAGCGCGTCGAAGTCGCCTGCGTTGGCGGCGGTGAAGAACGCCTCCACCACCGCGCGTTGCCGGGCGCTGTCCTGGTCGGGGGTGGGCGGCTCGGCACCGCGGACGCGCCGCCGCGCGCGACTCGCGAGCTGCCGGGCCGCCGCGGGAGTGCGGTCCACCAGCGGCGCGACCTCGTCGAAGGGCAGGTCGAACATGTCGTGCAGCACGAACGCCAACCGCTCGGCCGGGCTGAGCGAGTCGAGCACCACCAGCAGCGCGAGGCTGACCGAGTCGGCGAGCAGCGCCTTTTGCTCCGGCTCGGCACCGTCAGGGGCGGAGACCACGGGGTCCGGCAGCGAGGTGTCGACGAGCTCTTCACGGCGACGCCGACGTGACCGCAGCAGGTGCAGCGCTTCCCGAGCGACGACCGTGGTCAACCAGCCACCGAGGTTGGTGATGTCGTCGGATTCCGCGCGGCTCAGGCTCAGCCAGGCGTTCTGCACCGCGTCCTCGGCGTCGCTGACAGACCCGAGCATCCGGTAGGCCACCGCGCGCAGCCGCGGTCGGTGCTGCTCGAACCGCTGGGCGAGCCGGTCGTCTTCCGCCACCTGTCACACCGTCCCTTCGGCCGGGCTCATCACGGTGAGCCCACCGGCCCACAGGATGTGACGACGAGGGAGGAACTGCCATGTCCGACAACACCCGTGATTTCGTCAGCGTCAGGTACCTGGTCGACGATGTCGACAAGGCCGTCGACTTCTACACCGGCCATCTCGGCTTCACCGTGCGGAACGACTTCGCGCCGGCGTTCGCCGACGTCACCAGGGGCAACCTCCGGCTGCTGCTGAGCGGTCCGAGCAGCTCAGCGGGCAGGGCGATGCCGGACGGCGCGATCCCCGGGCCCGGCGGGTGGAACCGGGTCCACCTAATCGTCGATGATCTCGTCGCCGAGGTGGAGCGGCTGCGCGGCGAAGGCGTTGATTTCCGCAACGACATCGTCAGCGGTCCGGGCGGTCTGCAGATCCTGCTGCGAGATCCCTCGGGCAACGTGCTGGAGCTGTTCCAGACCCGCTGATGCGCGGAGAAGAAGACGGCGGTGTTCCCCCGCCGTGCTCAACGTATAGCGCACCCCGGGGCTTGCGGCAAGGCCCCGGGGGTGGTGCAAACTCCCTGGGAATGACCCGTGACCTGCGGATATGAGTGTTCGCGGCGCGGTTGACCCTGGGGTTTTCGTGACTGATGTGATCGTCGTGGGGGCTGGCCCCACCGGGCTGATGCTGGCCGCCGAGCTGCGGTTGCACGGGGTGGACGTGGTCGTGGTGGACAAGGCCACGGAGCCCACGGACTTCGTGCGGGCGTTGGGTCTGCACGTGCGCAGCATCGAGGTGCTGGACCAGCGGGGACGGCTGGAGCGGTTCCTGGCCGAGGGGACGAAGTACCCGCTCGGGGGCTTCTTCGCGGCCATCTCCAAGCCCGCGCCCGAAGGCCTGGACACCGCGCACGGCTACGTGCTGGGCATCCCGCAGACCACCACCGAACGCCTGCTGGCCGAGTGGGCCGCCGAACTCGGGACGGACCTGCGGCGCGGCTGCGAACTGGTCGGGCTCGACCAGCACGAGGACGGCGTCCGCGCCGAGCTCGCCGATGGGACGCGGTTGCGCGCGCGCTACCTCGTCGGGTGCGACGGCGGCCGCAGCACCGTGCGCAAGCTGAGCGGGATCGGTTTTCCCGGCGAGCCGTCCAGGACCGACACGCTGCTGGGTGAGGTGAAGGCGACGGCGTCGCCGGAGGCGATGGCCGCGGTGACCGCCGAGGTCCGCGCCACCCAGAAGCGCTTCGGAGTGGGCCCTCTCGACGGGGAGTGGTGCCGGGTCGTGGTGCCCGCCGCAGGTGTGGCCGAGGACCGCGACGCCCCGCCGACCCTCGACGAGCTCAGGGGCCGGCTCGACGCGGTAGCGGGCACCGACTTCGGCGTCCACTCCCCTCGCCGGCTCGCGCGCATCGGTGACGCCACCCGGCAGGCCGAGCGATACCGGTCAGGCCGGGTCATCCTGGCAGGCGACGCCGCGCACATCCATCCGCCGGTCGGCGGGCAAGGGCTCAACCTGGGGCTGCAGGACGCCTTCAACCTCGGCTGGAAGCTCGCCGCCGAGATCTCCGGGTGGGCGCCGGACGGGCTGCTGGACACCTACCAGGCCGAACGGCGTCCGGTCGCCGCCGACGTCCTGGACAACACCCGGGCGCAGATGCAGCTGATGTCCACCGAACCGGGCGCGCGGGCCGTGCGGCGGCTGGTGTCGGAGCTGATGGACTTCGACGTGGTCAACCGGCACCTCACCGAGAAGATCATCGCGACCGCCGTGCGCTACGACTTCGACGACGACAGCCCGCTGGTCGGCACGCGGATGCGGGACCTCGCGCTCAAGCGCGGACGGCTCTACGAGCAGCTGCGCACCGGTCGCGGTCTGCTGCTCGACCAGACGGGGGCACTGTCGGCCGAGGGCTGGGCGGACCGGGTCGATCACGTCGTCGACGTCGCCGAGGAACTGGACGCGGCCGCCGTGCTGCTGCGCCCGGACGGGCACGTGGCCTGGGCCGGGGACGATCAGCAGGAGCTCGTGACGCACCTGGCCCGGTGGTTCGGCGAGTGACCCATTTCTCCCTCCGACACGCCCATGTTGGTGTTGGACGACAGATCAGCCCCAAGATGTAGAGTGTCGATCGCTGATGGTTCACCGGGCCCGCGCGGGTCCGGTGTGGCAACAGGGAACCCGGTGCGAATCCGGGACTGCCCCGCAGCGGTGAGCGGGAACGACCGCCGTCATCACGCACTGGACGTCACGCGTCCGGGAAGCGACGGCCAGTAGGACCGGTCTTGAGGTGGCGACGCTCCAGTTGGAGCTGCGCCACCCCCGGACGCCCGCGAGTCCGAAGACCTGCCATCGGCGCGCGCACGACCGTGCGCGCCGTCCGGGACCTCGCGGGAGGGTCCACGCGGACATGCGACGAGCGCCGCCGCCGTCGCGTCCTCGCGTGCTGTCGCCGCTGGTTCCGGGCATGCCTTCCGAGCTCGCGAGGAGAGAGTCCCGGTGACCGACACCGCACTGTCCGAACCCATCCCGCTCACCGGCGGCCGAGTGTCCACAGTGGTCGACCAGGCCTGCGCGGGGCTCGTCGACGTGGACCCGTCGGCGGTGCTCACCGAGGTCGAGCGCAACATCTACCCCGGCATCAGCGACGCCGAACTCGGCGAAGCGCTGATCATGTCGGCGCGCACGCTCGTGGAATCCGAGCCGAACTACGCCCGGGTGACCGCGCGGCTGCTGCTGGACAAGCTGCGCGGCGAAGCGCTGAGCTACCTGGCAGGTGCGCCGCAGCAGGCCGACCAGGACCAGATGCGGGACCGCTACGCCACCTACTTCGCCGACTACGTGCGCCGCGGCGTCGAGGTGTGCCGGCTGGACCCGGAACTGGCCCGCTTCGACCTGCCCCGGCTGGGCGCCGCCCTGGAGGCCGAACGCGACCTGGCCTTCGACTTCCTGGGGCTGCAGACGCTCTACGACCGGTACTTCCTGCACCACGACGGCACCCGGTTCGAACTGCCGCAGGCGTTCTTCATGCGGGTGGCGATGGGGCTGGCGCTGCGCGAGGACGACCGGGACGCGCGCGCCATCGAGTTCTACCGGCTGCTGTCGTCGTTCGACTTCATGTGCTCGACGCCGACGCTGTTCAACTCCGGAACCACCCGGCCGCAGCTGTCCTCGTGCTTCCTGACCACTGTGGACGACGACCTGCAGTCGATCTTCAGCTCGTACCGCAACAACGCGCTGCTGGCCAAGTACTCCGGCGGCCTGGGCAACGACTGGACGCCGGTGCGCGGCATCGGCGCCCACATCCACGGCACCAACGGCGAGTCGCAGGGCGTGGTGCCGTTCCTGAAGATCGCCAACGACGCGGCGGTGGCGGTCAACCAGGGCGGCAAACGCAAGGGCGCGGTGTGCGCGTACCTGGAGACCTGGCACATCGACGTCGAGGAGTTCCTGGACCTGCGCAAGAACACCGGCGACGACCGGCGGCGCACGCACGACATGAACACCGCGAACTGGGTTCCCGACGAGTTCCTGCGCCGCGTCGAGGCCGACGAGCCCTGGACGCTCTTCTCCCCCGATGAGGCCCCTGACCTGCACGACCTCTACGGCGCGGAGTTCGCCGAGCGCTACCGGGCCTACGAGGCCGCGGCCGATCGCGGGGAGGTCCGGGTGTTCCGGCGGATGCGCGCGGTGGACCTGTGGCGCCGGATGCTGACCATGCTGTTCGAGACCGGGCACCCGTGGATCACGTTCAAGGACCCGTGCAACCTGCGTTCGCCGCAGCAGCACGCGGGCGTGGTGCACTCGTCGAACCTGTGCACCGAGATCACCCTGAACACCGCCGCCGACGAGGTCGCGGTGTGCAACCTGGGCTCGGTGAACCTCGCCCGGCACGTCACCGCCGAAGGGCTGGACCGCGATCGGCTGGCCGCGACCGTGCGCACGGCGGTGCGGATGCTCGACAACGTCATCGACATCAACTTCTACACGATCCCCGAGGCCGAGCGCTCCAACATGCGCCACCGCCCGGTCGGGTTGGGGTTGATGGGCTTCTCGGACGCGCTGCTCAAGCTGCGCGTCCCGATGTCCTCCGAGGACGCGGTGGAGTTCGCCGACCGCAGCATGGAGGAGATCAGCTACCACGCCATCGACGCCTCCAGCCGGCTGGCCGAGGAGCGCGGGCGCTACGAGACCTTCGAGGGGTCGCTGTGGAGCCGGGGAGTCCTGCCGATCGATTCGCAGGAGTTCGTCCAGGAGGCGCGCGGTGAGGCAGACCTGGACCGCACGTCCACGTTGGACTGGAGCTCGCTGCGGGACCGGGTGCGCGGCAACGGGATGCGCAACTCCAACGTGATGGCCATCGCGCCGACCGCGACCATCGCCAACATCTGCGGGGTCGGGCAGTCCATCGAGCCGCTGTACCGCAACCTGTTCGTCAAGTCGAACATGTCCGGTGACTTCACCGTGGTCAACCCGCACCTGGTGGCCGACCTCAAGCGGGCCGGGCTGTGGGACGAGGCGATGGTGGCCGACCTGAAGTTCTACGACGGGTCGCTCGGGCCGATCGAGCGCATCCCGGACGAGCTCAAGACCCTCTACGCCACGGCTTTCGAGATCGAGCCGCGCTGGCTGGTCGAGGCAGCCGCGCGCCGCCAGAAGTGGATCGACCAGGCGCAGTCGCTGAACCTGTACCTGGCCACGCCCAGCGGCCGCAAGCTCGACGAGCTCTACCGGCTGGCCTGGCGCAAGGGCCTCAAGACCACCTACTACCTGCGCTCGACCAGCGCCACCCACGTGGAGAAGTCCACGTTGCGCGGCACCGACGGCAAGCTCAACGCCGTCCCGGCCGCCTGCTCGGTCGAGGACCCCGAATGCGAGGCCTGCCAGTGATCCCCCAGGAGAAGGAGCAGATGAGCACCACCACCGGACTCGGCACGATCGATCGCGACGGCGGGCGGGTCGACGTCGCCGAGAAGGCGATGATCAACTCCCGGGCCGACGTCAACCAGCTGCTGCCGCTGAAGTACGGCTGGGCGTGGGACAAGTACCTCGCCGGGTGCAACAACCACTGGATGCCCACCGAGGTGTCCATGCAGGCCGACATCGCGCTGTGGAAGTCCCGCGACGGGCTCACCGAGGACGAGCGCACCATGCTCAAGCGCAACCTCGGGTTCTTCGCCACCGCGGAATCGTTGGTGGCCAACAACATCGTGCTCGCCGTCTACCGGCACCTCACGAACCCGGAGTGCCGGCAGTACCTGCTGCGGCAGGCCTTCGAGGAGGCCGTGCACACCCACACCTTCCAGTACATCTGCGAGAGCCTGGGCCTGGACGAGGGCGAGTTGTTCAACGCCTACCGGGAGATCCCGTCGATCGCCGACAAGGACGCGTGGGCGCTGCGCTACACGCAGAACCTGGAGAACCCGGACTTCGCGACCGGCACCCCGGAGGCCGACCAGGCGTTCCTGCGGGACCTCATCGCCTTCTACGTGATCTTCGAGGGCATGTGGTTCTACACCGGGTTCGCGCAGATCCTGTCGCTGGGCAGGCGCAACAAGATGGTCGGCATCGCCGAGCAGTACCAGTACATCCTGCGCGACGAGTCGATCCACCTGAACTTCGGCATCGACTGCATCAACCAGATCAAGCTGGAGAACCCGCACCTGTGGACCTCGGAGTTCCAGCAGGAGGCCCGCACGATGCTGCGCGAGGCCTGCGAGCTGGAGAACGCCTACGGCCGGGACACCATGCCGCGCGGGATGCTCGGGCTCAACGCCGAGCTGTGCGAGCAGTACATGCGGTTCATCACCAACCGCCGCTGCGCCCAGCTCGGCCTGGAACCGGTGTTCCCGGAGACCGACAACCCGTTCCCGTGGATGTCGGAGACGATGGACCTGAAGAAGGAGAAGAACTTCTTCGAAACCCGCGTGACGGAGTACCAGTCCGGCGCGGCGTTGAGCTGGGACTGACCGTCGCGGTTCCGGGGGCCGAGCTGCGGGCTCGGCCCCCGGGTCGCGTCAGCCCCGGGCTTGACGGGCTGCCTCAGCCATGTTGCGGAGAGCCGGTTCCACCTGGGCGTAGTCGCGGGTCTTGAGACCGCAATCGGGGTTGACCCACAGGCGGTCGGCCGGGACGGCCGCACCGGCCGCCTTGAGCAGGTCCGCCATCTCCTGCGTGTCCGGCACCCGGGGCGAGTGGATGTCGTAGACCCCGGGCCCGACTCCCCGGTCGAAACCCACCGCGTTGAGGTCGGCCAGCACCTCCATGCGCGAGCGGGCCGCCTCGATGCTGGTCACGTCGGCGTCCAGGGCGACGATCGCGTCGATGACGTCGCCGAACTCCGAGTAGCACAGGTGGGTGTGGATCTGCGTCGCGTCCGACACGCCCGAGGTGGCCAGCCGGAACGACTCCACCGCCCACTTCAGGTACGCCTGCCGCTGCTCGGCGCGCAGCGGCAGGAGCTCGCGCAGGGCGGGTTCGTCGACCTGCACCGCGCGGATCCCGGCGGCCTCCAGGTCGCGGACCTCGTCGCGGATGGCCAGCGCGACCTGGCAGGCGGTGTCGGCCTGCGGCTGGTCGTCGCGCACGAACGACCACGCCAGCATCGTCACCGGGCCGGTCAGCATGCCCTTGACCGGTTTGTCGGTGAGCCGCTGCGCGTGCGCGGCCCACTCGACGGTCATCGGTTCCGGCCGCTGCACGTCGCCGAACAGGATCGGCGGCCGCACGCACCGGGAGCCGTAGGACTGCACCCAGCCGTTGTCGGTGGCGGCGAAACCGTCGAGCTGCTCGGCGAAGTACTGCACCATGTCGTTGCGCTCGGGTTCGCCGTGCACCAGCACGTCCAGGCCGATGTCCTCCTGCAGCGCGATGACGCGTTCGACCTCGTCGCGCATCCGCTGCCGGTAGGTGGCCTGGTCGATGCGGCCCCCGCGCAGCGCCGCGCGGGCCTTGCGGACGTCGGTGGTCTGCGGGAACGACCCGATGGTGGTGGTCGGCAGCGGCGGGAGCCGGAGCGATTTCCGCTGCGCCGCTTGCCGTTCCGCGTAGTCCGCCCGGCGGGAATCGCCGGGGCGCAACGAGTCGATCCGGGCGCGCACGCGGTTGTTGCGCACCCGATCGGCCGCGGCCCTGTCGGTCACCGCCGCCCGTGCCTCGGTGAGCTCGGCGTCGACGACGTCACGGCCTTCGCGCAGCGCTCGGCCGAGCGCGACGACCTCGCGGACCTTCTGCGCCGCGAACGACAACCACGTCGTGACCTGCGGGTCCAGGTTCGGTTCGGCGTCGACGTCGTAGGGCACGTGCAGCAGCGAGCAGGACGTGCCGATGGCGACCTCGCGGGCCGAGCCGAGCAGCGTCGCCGCGGTGGTCATGCACCGGTCGAGATCAGCGCGCCAGATGTTGCGCCCGTCGACCACCCCCGCCACCAGGGCCTTGTCGCTCAACCCGGTCGTCGCGGCGATCCTGTCCTGGGTGGCCGGATCGGTGACCAGGTCCAGCGCGATCCCCTCGATCGGCGCGGCGGCCAGCGCGCCCAGCGCCTCCCCCGGGTCGCCGAAGTAGCAAGCCGTGAGGATCGCCGGGCGTTCGGCCAGGTCACCGAGCCGCCGGTAGGTGTTGCGCAGCGCGTCGAGCTCCTGCGGCGTGCGGTCGGCGGCCATCGCGGGCTCGTCGAGCTGCACCCACTCCGCTCCCGCGCGGTGCAGTTCACCGAGCAGCTGCTCGTAGGCGTCGGTGAGCTCGGCGAGCTTGTCCAGCGGGTCGAAGCCCTCCTCGGCGGGTTTGGACAGCAGCAGGAACGTCAACGGCCCCACCAGCACCGGGCGGGTTTCCACGCCGAGCTCGCGCGCCTCCCGGAACTGCTCGACGGCGGTGCGGTCGGCGAGCGAGAACCGCGTCTCCGGGCCGATTTCCGGCACCAGGTAGTGGTAGTTGGTGTCGAACCACTTCGTCATCTCCAGCGGCGGAACCTGCTCGGTGCCGCGCGCCATCGCGAAGTAGGTGTCCAGCGCGCCGAGGCCGAGGTCGGCGTAGCGGCGCGGGACGGCGCCGAAGGTGACGGCGGTGTCCAAGACCTGGTCGTAGTAGGAGAACGTGTTGCCCGGCACCGAGCCGAGGCCCGCCTCGGCCAGGCTCCGCCAGGTGTCCTGCCGCAGCGTCCGCGCGACCTCCCGCAGGTCCGCTTCAGCGCTGCGACCCGCCCAGTAGGACTCCAGGGCGCGTTTGAGCTCCCGGTTCGGGCCGATCCGGGGATGTCCGAGCACAGTGGATCCGATCTTGCTGGTCAACGCTCTCTCCTCGCGAGCTCGACTTCGACGGTCGAGGACGTCGCGGCAGTTGCGCGCCGACCAGCGGGCGCACGTCGCCCACCGATCGTCCGCCCGGTCCTCCCGCGAGACCTCGGACCAGCGCGCACCGGCGGCACGCGCACCGATGGCAGGTCTTCGGACTCGCGGGCACCCGGGTGGTGAAGTTCCGGCTGGAACTCCGCCACCTCAAGACCGGACCTACTGGCCGTCGCTTCCCGGGCCGTGCGGCCCAGTGCTCATGACGGCGGTCGTTCCCGCTCACCGCTGCGGGGCAGTCCCGGATTCGCACCGGGTTCCCTCTTGCCTCGTCCGGCCGCGCTCAGGAGCACGACCGGACGAACCACCAGCACCCCCAGGTTAACCACGGTCAACTCCACGACAACCCCCGCGATCGCGACGACCCGGCCGCGACCGCGTGCTGAACACCCCTTTTACCGCTGCGGGAGATCCCGATCACTCCGGGTTCAGCCGCCGAACTTGGGCGATCCGACCGAGAACGGCGTGCCGAAGGGGTCTTTGATCTCGGCGACCCGGCCGTAGGCCATGTCGTAGGGGGCGTCGGCGGTGCCGCCGGCTTCGGTGGCCCGCGCGGCGGTGGCGTCGGCGTCGTCGACCATGAACAGGGTTCCCCAGGAGGCGGTGCGGGCCTTTGGCTCGCCGACGATGCCGCCGATCTCGTGGCCGTCCGGGCGGCGCAGGAACGTGAAGTCGTCGTCGCCGAGGTACCCCTCGCTGTCGAGGGTGTAGCCGAAGACCTGCGCGTAGAACTCGCGCGCCGGACCCGGGTTCGGGGTGACGAGGTCGTTGCGCAGCAGCGCGTTCGGCTCGTTGACCACGCGAGCGCCCACGTGCCGGTTGCCGTGCCAGAGGCCGAACTGGGCTCCGACCGGGTCCTTGACGATCGCCATCCGACCCTTGTCCATCACGTCCGTCGGCGGGGCGATGACGTGTCCGCCGGCGGCCTCGGCCTTGGACACCGTCGTGGCGACGTCATCGGTGGCGAAGTAGACGTTCCACCAGAACTCGCTCGCCTCCGAGTCGTGGTTGGGCATGATCGCGGCGACCTCGCGTCCCTCGATCAGGCACATCGTGTAGCGGCCCATCGATTCCGGCCCGACGTCGAACTCCCATCCGAACACCGCGCCGTAGAACTCCATCGCTCGATCGAGGTCGGGAATTCCGAGGTCGATCCACGTCGGCGTCCCGTTGGGCTGCAATGAATCCAGTTTCGTCATGGCGCTTCCTCCTCGCGGAACCTCACGCCCACGACGGTAACCACGGGCCCCGACAAATCGCCCAGCGAAGTTCAGCTCTTGATCGGCGACCAGGCCCGGATCCAGGTGTCGGGGTTGCTGAGGTCGGGGGTGGCGGTGGCGTTGCGGACGACGGGGACGCGCATGAGCATGCCGAAGTTGTCGGAGTCGGCGATGTGGCGCTTGAGGTGCTCGTGGTTGCGGGCGCGCAGCTCGGGGTCGGTCAGGCAGCGCACCGCGCCGAACCCGCCCCGGGTGAACACCCCGCTGCACAAGGTCAGGGTGCGGCGCACGTTGTAGGGGTTGGGGAAGCGCGCGAGCAGGCCGACGTCCTCGATCAGCCGGCCGTCGTGCAGCGTCGGCCGGTACTGCCGGGACTCCTCGGCGACCTCGAAGATCTCTCCGTGCCCGAGGTCGTCGACCTCGACCTGGCGCACCGGCAGGCCGAAGCGCACCTGCCGCCGCATCGGGTTCATCGCGGGACTGCCCAGCAGCACCAGGTGCGCCTGCAGGTCGTGCGGGTCGATGCGTCGGGCGATCTCGAACCGCACGTCCGAGGACGGGTTGAGCGCGCGGACGTGACCGTAGAGCTCGATGAGCGCATCACCGTCGGCGTAGGCCGACATGCCGATGTAGTTGCGCCGCTCCGGCGAGGCCAGCGGCGAGAGGTTCCGGGCGGGCACCCGCCCGGTGAGGATGCGCACCGGGCCGCCGTCGGGGAACCGCCAGAAGTCCGAACCCTCTTCTCCCCCAGCGCTTCCCTGCGGTTGAGCGCGCAGCGCCTCCAGCTCCTCCTTGATGTCCGCACGAGCCCGCCGCTGCTCGTCGCTGAGCGAGGCCACGGCCGGCAGCTTCGCGTTGCGGGCTGGGTTGCCCGAGGCGAAGAAGGTCGCGTAGTCGCCGATCCGGGACACCGGCGGCACCTTCACCCCGCTCTCCCACTGCGAGACGCTGGAGACCGCGACGCCCAGGACGCGCGCCAGGTTCCCCTGCGTCAGGCCGTGCTCCTGGCGCAGTTCCCGCAGCCGCGCGCCGAGCCCGGTCCGCTGCGCACTCGCCATTCCGCCCCCTCGCGATCAGGTGCTGGGTCGCCACTCGTAGAGCCGGTTCGCCGGGTTCTGCAGGTCGGGCGTGCCGGTCACGTGCCGCATCACCGGGACCCGCATGAGCATCCCGAACCGGTCCAGGTCCTCGACGTCGTCGTCGAGGTAGGCGAGGTTTCGTCCCTTGGCCTGCGGATCGGTCAGGCAGCGCACCGCGCCGAACCCGCCCCGGGTGAACACCCCGCTGCAGAAGGTCAGGGTGCGGCGGATGTTGTTCGGGTTCGGGATGCGGGCGAGCAGCCCGACGTCCTCGACCAGCTGGTCGCCGCGGAAGACCGGTTTGAGCCTGCGCTCGCCGTCGATCTCGAACACCGAGCCGTCGGGGACGTCGTCGTCGGGGACCTGCCGGACCGGCCACTCGGCGGTCAGCCACTCCACCCACGGGTTGGCCGCGCCGCTGCCGAGGAACACCAGGTGGGCGCGCAGGTCGTCGTCGGCGAGGTGTTCGAGCCGGATCTCGACCTCGGAGCGCGGGTTGGCGGCGCGCACGTGACCGAACAGCTCGACGGCGGCGTCGAGATCGGCGCAGCGGGCCAGCGACAGGTAGTTGGGTTCGCTGGGGGTGCCCAGCGGGGACCAGTGCTTCTCGCTGAGCCCGCCGGTGACGATGCGGACCGGCCCGCCGTCGGGGAAGTGCCAGAAGTCGTGCCGCGCTCCGGGATCCACGGGGCCGGCCGCCTCCTCCCCCGTCCTCCGCAGCTGGTCGAGCTCGTGCTTGAGCCGCAGGCGCTCCTCGCGCTGCTCTCCGGTGAGCGCGTTCTCCGGCGGGACCCCGCCGGTGGTGGCCCCGGCGGCGAAGAACGTGGCGTAATCGGCCAACCGGGTGGGCGGCGGCAGTTTCGCCCCGCTCTCCCAGGAGGAGATGCTCGAGACCGCGACTCCGAGGGCGCGTCCCAGCCGAAGTTGCGTCATGCCACGGGATTCGCGCAGATCACGGAGCCGAGAACCGAGCTCTCCGGTTCCGCTCTGGCTCCCGGGACGAGCCATCACGCCGTCTCCTTCGCCTCGGTCAAAGAATTTCACCAAACTTCACTGAAGTACTGAAGACCAGCAAATACTCGCACCTCGCCTGACTTCCGGCAAGCCAGTGCGCTGCAAAGACATTGACGGTCTCATAGCGGTAATCGCATACTGACCATGGCGCGTTTCACCCGGCGGCGAAAACTTCAACGGAGAAGTGAAATTTCTCCACCGGGGAGGTGCGGGGCACCTCGGCACACCAGCCAGGGCGCGCGGCCGGCTGATCGCCGGCCGGACATGCGAACGCCCCCGGAAATCGTTTGGCCACGACCGGGGGCGCTACGCGGATTCACGATCACCCTCGCAACGGGCACGACCCGTGAAGGGAGCTCGCATGTTCACGATACTCCCAGCGGTGCTGGCGGCAAACGACCCACCGGTAGTCACGCCTGACTCGCTTTCCACCGCCCTGCAAGGAATGCTGCTGGGCGTTCTGGTCGCGTTGTTCGCGGCTGCGGTGGTGCTGGCCCGGGCGATGTCCGGGCTGGCCACCCTCGCCCGCTCGGTGCTCGGCCCGCCCGCGGCCGTGTTCACCGTCCTGTCGGTCCTGGCCCTGGTCCTGCTCGCCGGGAACGCGGGGGCCCATCCATGATCACCATCCGATCGGCACCAGGCGGACCCGCTCGACGACGGGTCCGCCCCCGGTGCGATCGGGATCCGGCCTGTCAAGACCCCGACCTGCGAGTTCGACCGAGCGGCCGCCGGCAGATAACAGATCGAAACTGTCGCGTGCCGATTTGCCCGGTTTTCATTGCGCAGGTGAGTGAGCTCGATTACGTTCCCGCCCATGCCTGCCGCGATTTCCTCCGACTTCCGTTCGATCCCCGAGATGCTGCGCGATCGCGTGAAGCGGTCGGGCGACAGCGAGGCCTTCCGCTACCCCGACGGTGAGCGGTGGGGCTCCCTGACGTGGTCGCAGACCTGGGATCGGGCGCGGGCGATCGCGCTGGGGCTGCACGCGATCGGCCTCGAGTCGCAGCAGCGGTGCGGCATCCTGGCCGGCACCCGGATCGACTGGATCCTCGCCGACATGGGCGTGATGTGCGCAGGTGGCGCCACGACCACGATCTACCCGACCACCACGGCCGAGGGCTGCGCCTACATCATCGCCGACTCCGGATCGACGGTCGTCTTCGCCGAGGACGACGAGCAGATCGCCAAGCTGCGCGAGCAGCGCGCGAACATGCCCGCGCTGACCCGCGTCATCACCTTCGACGGCACGCCCGACGGTGACTGGGTGCTGAGCCTGGCCGATCTGGAGGCCAAGGGCCGCGAACTGGGCGAAGCCCAGCCCCAGCTGTTCGACGAGCTGGTCGACGCGGTGGACACCGAAGACCTGGCGACCCTGATCTACACCTCGGGCACCACCGGCAACCCCAAGGGCGTGCGGCTCGCGCAGTCGAACTGGGTCTACGTGGCCGAGGCGATGCACGCCATCGGCGAGACGTCGGCGGAGGACGTGCAGTACCTGTGGCTGCCGCTGTCGCACGTGTTCGGCAAGGTCCTGCAGGTCGGCCAGATCCGGACCGGGTACCTGACCGCCGTGGACGGCCGGGTCGACAAGATCGTGGAGAACCTCGCCCGGGTGCGCCCGACGTTCGTGGCCGGCGCGCCCCGGATCTTCGAGAAGATCTACAACAAGGTCGTCATGCAGGCCAAGGAGGGCGGCGAGCTCAAGTACAAGATCTTCCGCTGGGCCTGCGCGGTGGGTCTGGAGATCTCCCGGCTCCAGCAGGAGGGGCGGCAGCCCGGGCTGGGGCTGAAGGTCCAGCACGCCATCGCCGACAAGCTGGTGTTCGCCAAGCTGCGCGAGAAGTTCGGCGGCAGGCTGCGGTTCTTCATCTCCGGCAGCGCCGCGCTGGCGCCCGACATCGCCCGCTTCTTCCACGCCGCGGGCGTGCTCATCGCCGAGGGCTACGGGCTCACCGAGACCACCGCGGCGAGCTTCGTCAACCGCACCGACGACTTCCGGATCGGCACCGTGGGCCAGCCGCTGCCGGGCACCGAGGTCCGCATCGCCGAGGACGGCGAGGTGCTGCTGCGCGGCGGCGGCGTGATGGGCGGCTACCACAACATGCCCGAGGCCACGGCCGAGGTGCTCACCTCCGACGGCTGGTTCCACACCGGTGACATCGGCGAGCTCGACGACGCCGGCAGGCTGCGCATCACCGACCGCAAGAAGGACCTGATCAAGACCTCCGGCGGCAAGTACGTGGCGCCGCAGTCGGTGGAGGGCAAGTTCAAGGCGCTGTGCCCCTACGTCAGCAACGTGGTGGTCTTCGGCGACAAGCGGCCGTACTGCTCCGCGCTGGTGACCCTCGACGAGGAGTCGATCGTCGAGTGGGCGCACGCCAACGACCTCGGCGGGCTGTCCTACGCGGAGCTGGCCGCGCACCCCAAGGCGCACGAGATGGTGGCCGCCGCGATCGAGGACCTCAACGCGACGCTGAACCGGCACGAGACGATCAAGAAGTTCAAGATCCTGCCGCGCGAGCTGACCATCGAGCACAACGAGGTCACCCCCAGCCTGAAGATCAAGCGCAAGGCGGTCGCCGACAACCACAGCGACGCGCTCGACGAGCTCTACCCGAACACCGTCGAGTCGCTCTGACCGCATCCCGGAGGGGCCGCGTCGGTGAGGCCAGATCCTCCGACGTGGCCCTTTCGCACGTCCGCGGACAGTCGCACCATCTACAGGTGTGTCGAGGCTCGAACGCCTGTGGAGAGGAGCCGTGCGCGCCTGGGAGGTGTGCCGCGAGGCCGAGGAGCGCAGGCAGCTGATGTGCCGGCCGTGGGAGGAGGAGATCCTGCACTGGTCGCGGCAGGAGGACGGCTGGGTCCTGCACGGCAAGTACCCGCCGCCCGACACGCGCTGGCGCTACGGCTCGACGAAGTGGGGATGGTGTCCCCGATCGGGGAGATGACCGGCCAAAACGGACGAACCGGGTCGCCCCAACGGGTTTCACTACTCCGTCAGCGTGGCATCGGTTGTGCCCTACCTGCGGGTAGCCTTAATGTACAGGAATGAACAGGACTGGACAGGTTCCCTTCGGGAAACGTGACCGGTTGATCGCCGAGCTCACCGAGCAGATCCGCTCGGGCAGGCTCGCGCGCGGCGAGCAGTTGCCGGGTGAGAACCAGATCGCGGAGACGTACCAGGTCAGCCGCGGCACCGTGCGCAGCGCCCTCTCCGAGCTGCAGCGCCAGGAACTCATCGCCACCCGCAGCGGTGTCGGTTCCTTCGTCACCTTCGACGGCGTCACCCTGGACCAGACCGTCGGCTGGGCCACCGCCCTGGCCGATTCGGGCTTCGACATCAGCACCGAACTGCTGTCCATCGAACGCACCACCGACGCCGAGCTCAGCGAGCGCTTCGGGCTCGGCGAGTTCATCGCGATACGCCGGCTGCGCCGCGACCGGTCGGCCGGTCCCGTCTCGGTCGAGACCTCGCTGATCCCCGCGATCGGCGAACTGCGCGAGCTCCCCGACGAGGGGCTGCTCGACGGCTCGATCACCGCAACCCTGCTCTCGGCCGGGCTCCGCGCGGGCGCCGGCGACCAACGCATCGGCACCAAGGCGCTGGACGCCGAGATGGCGGCGCTGCTCGAACGCCCCGAGGGCGAGTTGTTCCTGCAGGCGGTGCGCACCAGCGTCACCGCCGAGGGCGAACTCGTCGAACAGGTCACCAGCCTGCTCGACCCCAACCGGTTCCAGTTCCACCTGACGTTTGGCCGCCCATGAGCACACGCGAGCGCGCGCTAGGCGCTTTCTACGGACTGGCGATCGGCGATGCCCTGGGCATGCCGACGCAATCGATGTCGCGCGAGGACATCGTCACCCACTACGGCTTCATCCGGTCGCTGCGCGACGCCGTCGCCGAGCAGCCGATCTCACCGAACCTCGCCGCGGGCACCGTCACCGATGACACCGAGCAGGCGGTGCTGGTCGCCGACCTGCTCATCGGCGGCTCGGGCACGATCGACCCGATGGTCTTCGCCAAAGCGCTCCTGGACTGGGAGGCGGGCATGGTCGCGCGAGGACTGGCCGACCTGCTCGGACCGTCCACCAAGCGCGCGCTGAAGCTGCTGGAATCCGGTACCGGTCCCGAGGAAGCCGGTCGCGGCGGGACCACCAACGGCGCGGCCATGCGGATCACCCCGGTCGCCATCGCCACCGCACCGGAGCTCGACGGCCTGGTCGAGGCGGTCGCGGCCGCCAGCAAGCTCACGCACAACACCAACGTCGGCATCGCCGGTGCCGCAGCGGTGGCCGCCGCCGTGTCGGCCGGCATCGACGGCGCGGACCTGCCGACCGCGCTCGACCAGGCCGAACACGCCGCCGCGCTGGGAGCGCGCGAGGGCTGGTGGTGCGCGGGCGGCGACATCGCCTGCCGGATCCGCTGGGCCCGCCGCTGGGTGCGCGGCATGGACCGAACCACGTTGTCCTACGCTGTTTCCAAGGTCATCGGAACGTCCGTCGCGGTCCAGGAGTCGATGGTCGCCGCGTTCGCCCTCGCCGAAGCGCTGGGTGACACGCCGCTGGAAGCTCTGACCACGGCCGCCGGCCTCGGCGGGGACACCGACACGATCGCCGCCGTCCTCGGCGCGATCCTCGGTGCGCAGCACGGGCTTTCCGGTTTCCCGGTGGACCTGCTCACCACGGTGCGCGGGGTCAACGGACTCGACCTGGAACCCGTCGTAGACGGCCTGCTCGAACTGAGGAAGTCCGGCAGCTAGGAGGAGCGCATGGTCCGCGAGGCCACCGAGACCGTTGAGGGCGCACTGGAGACGCGCGGCATCGAACCGGTTCCGGAGAACGAGCGGACGGGCCATCCGATGCAGCTGTTCTGGGTGTGGTTCGCCGCCAACATCTCGATCCTCGGCCTGCCCCTAGGGGCCACGCTGGTCGCCGAGGGCTTGGCGTTCTGGCAGGCCGCGATCGTCGCGGTCATCGGCTCGGTGGGTTCGTTCGCGATCGTCGGCGTGGTCTCCATCGCCGGGCGGCGCGGCGGCGCACCGGGTTTGACCCTCTCCCGCGCCGTTTTCGGCGTGCACGGCAACGCCGGTCCGACCGTGGTGTCGCTGATCTCGCGGCTGGGCTGGGAAACCGTCAACACCACCACGGCGGCGTTCGCGCTGCTGTCGCTGTGCACGATCCTGTTCGGCACCGCCGGTGACGCCAAAGCCGTTCCGGTGCTGACGATCCTGTGCATCGCGGTCTTCGAGCTGCTGACGATGGTGGTCTCCGGCCTCGGGCACAAGGTCCTGGTGGCCGTGCAACGCTGGGCCACGTGGATCTTCGGCGCGCTCAACGTCGTGGTGGCCATCAGCCTGGTGGCCACCATCGACTGGCACGCCGTCGGTTCCGCCTCCCCCGCCCCGATCGGCGCGGTGATCGCCGGCATCGGCACGATCGCCGCCGGTACCGGCATCGGATGGGCGAACGCATCGGCGGACATGTCCCGCTACCAGTCCCCCGCCGTCAAGGCCGGATCGCTGGTCGCCTCGGCCGCCGTGGGCGCGGGGATCCCGCTGATCCTGCTGATCTCGCTGGGAAGCCTGCTGTCGGCGGGTGATCCCGCGCTGGCCGAGGCCGGTGACCCGGTGGCGGCGATCCGCGCGATGCTGCCCGCCTGGATGGCGGTGCCGTACCTGATCGCCGCGGTCGGCGGACTGCTGCTGTCCAACCACCTCTCGGTGTACTCGGCGGGTCTGACGACGCTGACGATGGGCATCAACATCAAGCGGGTGTACGCGGTCGCGGTGGACGTGGTCGTGACGTTCCTCGGCTCGATCTACTTCATGCTGGTGGCCGACAGCTTCTACGACCCGTTCGTCACCTTCATCAGCCTGCTGGCCATCCCGATCACCGCGTGGCTGGGCGTGTTCCTCACCGACATGCTGCACCGCCGGACCTACGACCCGGCCGGGCTGATGGACATGCGCAGCACCAGCTCCTACTGGTACAGGGGCGGTGTCGAGCCGCGCGCGTTCGCCGCGTGGGCGCTGGCGATCGTGGTCGGATACCTGTTCAGCGACAACGACTTCTTCACCGGCGTGTTCGCCGAGACCTGGCTGGGCGAGAACGGGCTGGGCTGGGTGATCACCTTCCTGATCTCCGCCGGGGTCTACGCGCTGCTGGGCGGGAGCCGGAAGGTCGCGGCGTGACCGGTCGTCTGGTGCACACCGGGCAGGTCGTGCTCGACCTGATGATGCGGGTGCCGTCGCTGCCCCCGACCGGCGGTGACGTGCTCGCCGAGAGCACCGAGCTGCTGCCGGGCGGCGGGTTCAACGTGATGGCCGCGGCCGCGCGCTCGGGCGCCGAGGTGGTCTACGCGGGTGCGCACGGGACCGGCCGCTTCGCCGACCAGGCGCGAGAAGCCTTGCGCGCGGAGGGGATCGAGGCCGCCCAGCCGCAGCGGAGCGATTCCGACAACGGGATCTGCGTGGCCCTGGTGGAACCGGGTGGTGAGCGCACGTTCGTCACCGGCGTCGGCGCCGAGGGCCGGCTGCTGCCGGAACAGCTCTCGCAGGTGCGCACCGAGCCGGAGGACATCGTCTACGTCAGCGGCTACAGCCTGCTGCACGCCTCGAACCGGGAGGCGCTGCTGGCGTGGCTGCCCGGGGTGTCCTCGCGGGTGCTGCTGGATCCGTGCCCGCTGGTCGCCGACATCCCCGCCGAGGTGCTCGACGCGGTGCTGCCGAGGGTCGACGTGCTCAGCTGCAACGCCGAGGAGGCCCGCGCGCTCGCGGGCGTGCCCGACACCGACTCCGCGGCGCGGAAGCTCGCCGAGCGACTCGGCCCGTCGGCCGCGCTCGTGGTGCGCGACGGTCCTTCCGGCTGCCTGCTCACCGCCGGGGGTGAAACGCACCGCGTACCGGGCTTTCCGGTCGAGCCGGTCGACACCAACGGTGCCGGCGACACCCACTGCGGCGTGCTCGCCGCCGCGCTGCTGGAAGGCTCGGCGCTGTCCGACGCGGCGCTGCGCGCCAACGCGGCGGCCGCCCTGTCGGTCCAGCACCGCGGCCCGGCGACCGCTCCCCCGCGCGCCGAGCTCGACGCGTTCCTGGCGCGCTGAGTCGTGATCCGCCTGGCGAGGGACGAGGACCTCGCGCTCCTGCAGGAGGTGGAACGGGCGGCGGGCAGGCCGTTCGCCGAGCTCGGGATGACGCTGGTGGCCGAGGACGAACCGCCGTCGCTGGCTGTGTTGCGGGAGTTCCAGCAGGCGGGACGGGCGTGGGTGCACACCGCCGGGGACGTGCCGGTGGCGTACCTGATCGCCGACGTCGTCGACGGGTGCGCGCACGTCGAGCAGGTCAGCGTGGCCCCGGAGCACGCCGGGCGGCGGATCGGGGCCGGACTCATCGAGGTGCTCGCCGCCTGGGCTCGCGAGCGGGGTTTGCCCGCGTTGACCTTGACGACGTTCACCGAGGTCTCCTGGAACGGGCCCTACTACCGACGGCTCGGCTTCCGCTACCTCGACGACGACGAGCTCACCCCGGGGTTGCGGGCGATCCGGGTTGAGGAGGCGGAGGCGGGGCTGGACGCGTGGCCGAGGGCGTGCATGCGGCGGGAGCTGTAGACGTCTTGTGGCGGGCGGTCCGGGGTTGCAGACTTCGGCGTTATGTCGAAAACCATGCGGTACGCGCTGTTGTCGGTGCTGGTGGCCGTCGTGACGGCGTGGGGACTGGTCGCGCCCGCGGGCGCGGCGCGCGAGATCGACCCGCGACCGAGCACCGAGGAGCTCGCGCGGCAGTTGTTCGACCTGCAGGTGCGCAGCCGCGGCGAAGTCCGGGTGAGGCCGATCGGCACCAGCAACCAGGGACGACCGGTGTGGAGCGCTCGCGTCGGGCACGGCCCGCAGCGACTCCTCTACGTCACGCAGCAGCACGGCGACGAGCCGCTGGGAACACCTGCGGCGATGGAGTTCCTGCGCGACGTCGGCGTCGGCAACGACCCGCACCAGCGCTGGTTGCGCGATCAGGTGACGGTCGACGTGGTGGTGCGCGCCAACCCCGACGGGCACGAGCTCAACTGGCGCTACAACTACGACCCGGACGCCGATCCGGAATTCGGTGAAGCGGGCAAGGGGTACGACATCAACCGCTACCACGATCCGGCCGTGGCCCCGGAGGACAACCCGGCTACCGAGGCGGGCCTGATCCAGCGGCACCACGCCGATTTCACGCCGCAGATCGCGGTCGACTTCCACATGCAGGGCCGCTACGTCGACGGCGAGGGCCGTGAGATCACCGCATCGCTGATGTGGCCGACGAACCCTGGTGTGGCGGAGGAACCGCTGAACCTCGCCAAGCAGGTCTCGGTCGTCGCGCGGAACGCGATGGACGACGGCGGCGCCAACGTCTCGCAGTACCCGGGCGGCGAGTACCAGGGCATCGCCCGCAACGCCTACGGCTTGCTGGGCAGCGGCAGCGTGCTCATCGAGCTCAGCGACATGGGCCCGGCGCACGAGCAGTTCCAGATCTCCTCGGCCTTGGCGTCCATGCACGCCATCGCCAACGCGGCGGCCGACGGCTCGGTCCACGACGTCGACCCGGCCCAGGCCGAGGCGATCCCACCCCGCGGCGAGCCCGTCCCGACCGCGAACGCCACCCGCACCGACGACTGACGGAAGCGCCGATTCGAATTTCGCGCGAAATTCGAACCCCGAAGCTCCACCTCGAACTTCGCGCGAAATTCGAATCCTTCACCCGGGGGCGTCGCCGCCGGTCAGAAGACGACCGTGGTGTTGCCGTCTTGGACGACCCGGTCGTCGCAGTGCCAGGAGACCGCGCGGGAGAGGACTTGGCGTTCGACGTCGGCGCCCTTGCGGCGGAGTTCGCGGGCCGATTCGCGGTGGGAGACGCGGATGACGTCCTGCTCGATGATCGGGCCCTCGTCGAGCTGCTCGGTGACGTAGTGGGCGGTGGCGCCGACGAGCTTGACGCCTCGCTCCTTGGCGCGCTGGTAGGGGTTGGCGCCCATGAACGCCGGCAAGAAGGAGTGGTGGATGTTGATCACCGGCACGCCGAGCTCGTCCAGGAAGTCCCCGGAGAGGATCTGCATGTAGCGGGCCAGCACCAGCAGGTCGACGTTGCCCTTGAGCAGGTTGAGCTGCTCCTTCTCGGTCTCCGCCCGGTCGTCGCGGGCCACCGGGACGTGGAAGAACGGGATGCCGAACTGCCGCACGTCGTCGCCCAGGTCCGGGTGGTTGGCCACGACCATCGGGACGGTCATGTCGATCTCGCCGCGCCGCTGCCGCCACAGCAGGTCGAGCAGGCAGTGGTCGGCCCGGGACACGAAGATGCCGACGCGCTTGCGGCGCCGCACCTCCACGAGCCGGAAGTCCAGGCCCAGCTCCTCGCCGAGCCGGGCCTCCAGCGCCGCGTCGAGCTCGTCGATGCGCGAGGCCAGTCCCGGCAGCTGGAAGACGGTGCGCTGGAAGAACCTCCCGCCCTCCGGGTCGCTGGAGGACTGGTCGAGGGCGAGGATGTTGGCGCCGTGCTCGGTGAGCGCCCCGGAGACGCTGGCGACGATGCCCGGCCGGTCGGCACCGCGCACGATCAGCCTGCCGTAGTCGAAACCGCCGCTCATCAGCGCACTTCTCCCTCCCCGACCGCGTCGAGCAGCCGTCGCCGCCAGCGCTCGGTGCCCGCGAGCTCGTTGAACGTGAAGATGTGCAGGCCGCGCAGGTTCGTGCCCGGGGCCACCGCTCCGAGCCGCCGGGTCAGCCGGGTCGGGTTGTAGCTGCCGGGCAGCAGGAACCGCCACAGCAGGCTCTGCTGCTTCTGCAGGAACCGGGCCGACTGCCCGAGCCCGATGCCCGCCGAGATGCGGATGAGCTTCTGCCTGCTCACCGGCCCCGGCATGCCGACGGTCACCGGCAGTCCCACCCCGGCCGCCCAGGCCCGGGTGGTGGTGGCGTCGAAGCAGATCTGGGTGATCACGCGAGTGGCCAGCGGGGTCTTCCGCCGGAGGGCGTCGTCGATCACCGGTCGCGGGATGCTGCCGTGGCCCTCGGGGTAACCGCCGATGCCGACCTCGGTGAAGGGCTGTCCGATCTCGGCCATGACCTGCAGCAGCGAGTGCGCGTCCGGGAACTCCCCGGCGGGTTGCGGCGCGTCGCCGCCGATGACGAACACCGAGTCGGCGCCCGCCTCGGTCAGCCGGGCCAGCACGTCGCGGACGTGCGCGCGGTCGCGGAACTGCCGCGCGGGGAGGTGCGGGGCCACGCGGTACCCGCGCGCCAGCAGCCGCTCGGTCAGCCCGAGGGTGGCGTCGAGGCCCTTGGCCTCGGTGGCGGTGACGGTCAGCGGCACCGAGCTCGGCACGGATTCGACGACGGACCGCTCGGTGCTGGTGAACGGCATCACCTCGTAGCTGATGTTGCGCACGAGGTCGGCGAGACCGGACCGCCGCGGACCGGCGATCTCCTGCTGAGTGGTCATGGCGTGGCTCCTCCGGGAAGCGCGTGGGCGTTGTCGCGCGGCGAGCACCAGTACAGCCGAGCTGGGCTCGCCGAACGCGCGGCACGGATGCCGTTTCGGCCGCGACAAATGTCCACCCCGGACCCCGAGGTCCCGCCCGGCACAACGCCGGGTACGTCATCCGACGCACCCGGACCGTCCGGCCGGACTCGGCTCAGGGCCGCAATTGCGCTGTGTCGCACGGCGTTTCCCGCTGCGTAGCTTGGGTGCACCAGGACCACGCGAGGACGGGTGGAAGATGAGCGCGAAGAACCTGCAGGAAGTGCTGGACCAGTCCGGGAACACCGTCGAGCTGCTCCGCAACTCGCAGCTCGGGGCCTACATCTACCCGGTGGTCCCGGCGGAGTTCAGCAACTGGCGCCGGGAGGTCATCGCCTGGCGCGAGACGGCGGTGCTGTTCGACCAGACCCACCACATGGTGAACCTGTGGGTGTCGGGCCCGGACGCCCTGAAGTTGTTCTCCGACAACGGGATCAACTCCACCGCGAACTTCCCGGTGGACTCGGCCAAGCAGTACGTGCCGGTCTCCCCCGAGGGCGGGGTGATCGGTGACGGGATCCTGTTCCGGCTGGCCGAGGAGGAGTTCGTCTTCGTCGGCCGCGCTCCGGTGGCCAACTACCTGATGTTCCGGGGGCGCTCGGGCCACGACATCGACGTCCGGCTGGACCAGCGGTCGCCGTCGCGGCCGTACGGCAACCCGGTGCGGCGGGACGTGTGGCGCTACCAGATCCAGGGGCCCCACGCGTGGAAGATCATCGAGAAGGTCAACGGCGGTCCGGTCGAGCAGCTGCGGTTCTTCCGCATGGGCACCATGAGCATCGCCGGTGAGCAGGTCCGCACGCTGCGCCACGGCATGGCCGGTGCGCCGGGCCTGGAGATCTGGGGTCCTTACGAGAGCCGAGAGCGGGTGCGGGACGCGATCCTGGAGGCCGGGCAGGAGTTCGGCATCGAGCCGACCGGTTCGCGCGCCTACGCCTGCAACACGCTGGAGTCGGGCTGGATCCCCTCGCCGCTGCCGGCCATCTACACCAGCCCGGAGCTGCGCGACTACCGCGAATGGCTGGGCGCCGACAGCTACGAGGCCACCAACGCGCTGGCGGGCAGCTTCGTCTCCGACGACATCGAGGACTACTACCTCAACCCGTGGGAGCTGGGCTACGGCTCGTTCGTGAAGTTCGACCACGACTTCGTCGGGCGCGACGCGCTGGAGCGCATCGACCCGCGAACCCAGCGGCGCAAGGTGACGCTGGCCTGGAACGTCGAGGACCTCGGCGCGCTGCTGGCGAACCCGGCGCAGCCCGAGGGGCCGCAGTACCAGTTCTTCGACCTGCCCAACGCCAACTACGGTTCGTCGAACTTCGACGCGGTGGTCGACGCCGACGGCAACGCGGTGGGGCTGTCGCTGTTCACGGGTCTGAGCGCCAACGAGCGCACCGGCCTGTCCCTGGCCACGGTCGACCCCGGCGTGCCGCTGGGCGCGGAGGTCCGGGTGCTGTGGGGCGAACCGGGCGGCGGCACCCGGAAGGCCACCGTGCAGCCGCACGAGCAGTTCGCGGCCCGCGCGGTGGTGAGCCCGGCGCCTTACTCGAAGGTGGTGCGGGAGAGCTACCGCCCGGGGTGGCGTTCGGTGGCCGTGTGAGGCCGGTTCCGGTCCCACCCGCCCGTGATCGATGCCCTGTTCGTCCGGTCGGTTCGGACCCGAACCGCCCCTCGGCGAGGTTCAGCTCTGGAAGATGCGGCGCAGCCAGTCGGTGCGGGCCGCGGCGGCGGATTTGCTGAGCTGGGCGTCGGGGAACATCCGGAAGCCGTGGAACCCGCCCGGCCAGACGTGCAGTTCGGCGATGCCACCGGCCTGCCAGATGCGGGTGGCGTAGGCGACGTCCTCGTCGCGGAAGGTCTCCGCCGAGCCGACGTCGATGAAGGTCGGCGGGAGCCCGGAGAGGTCGTCGGCCCGTGCGGGCGCGGCGTAGGGCGAGACGTCGCCGCCGCGCGCATCGCCGAGCAGCGCGGTCCACCCGACCTCGTTGGCCTGCTGGTCCCAGATGCCCAGCCCGCGCATCTGGTGCGCCGACGGGGTGTCGTTGCGGTCGTCGAGCATCGGGCTCTGCAGCAGCTGCCCGATGAGCTTCGGCCCGTCGAGGTCGCGGCACATCAGCGCGACCGCGGCGGCCAGGCCACCGCCCGCGCTGCCGCCGGTGAGCGCGATGCGCTGCGGGTCGAGCCCGTGCTCCGCGCCGTGCTCGGCGATCCAGCGCAGTCCGGCGTAGCAGTCCTGCACGGGAGCGGGGTGCGGGTTCTCCGGCGCGAGCCGGTAGTCCACCGAGACGATCGCGCAGCCCAGCTCACGACCCCATTCGTCGCCCATGACGTCGAGAGCTTGCCGGTGATCCCCCATGATCATCCCGCCGCCGTGGATGGAGTAGATCAACGGCAGCGGCCCGCTGAGCTCGGCCGGCCGCACGATCACCAGCGGCACCTCCGGGGCGCCCTGCGGGCCGGGCACCGCGCGGTGCTCGACGGTGAAACCGTCGGCCTCCAACTGCTCGTCGGTGGTGAACTGCCGCGACATCTCGCGCAGCTGCGGAACGTCCTCCAGCTTGAACCCCAGCCCCGTGCTGGGCATGGCCTGCAGGAAGACCTCCAGCTCCGGGTCGAAGGGGACCGGCGGCAGAACCTCGCTCATCGCACTTCCTCGCGTCTCACGGCACGGCCACTCGCGCCGCGCTCCGGCAACGATCCAACCACCACCCGCAACCGATTTCAGCGCGCGGCGCGCGCGGTGATCAGCACCGCCCCGACGGGCTTGTCCCTGGCGGGCAGGAACGCGGCGATGATCAGGGCGATCAGCGCGGCCAGGCAGCCGATGGCCATGATCACCTGGAAGCCGGCCTGCGAGGGCACGGTCGTCGGCCCGAAGTCGGTGGTCAGCTGCGCCAGCACGGCCCCGGCCACGGCGCTGGACACCGACGTGCCGATGGAGCGCATCAGCGTGTTGAGGCTGTTGGCCGCGGCGGTATCCGACACCGGGACGGCGGCCATGATCAGCGCGGGCATCGCGCCGTAGGCCAGGCCGATGCCCGCGCCGATGATGCTGGAGACGACGACCAGCTGCCACAGCTGCGACAGGAACACCACGCCGATCCCGTACCCGGCGGCCACCACCACGGCTCCGGTCATCAGCGTGATCTTCGGGCCTCGGGAGCGGGAGATCCGCGCTGACACCGGAGACATCGCCATCATCACCAGACCCGAGGGCGCCATCACCAGGCCGACGGCGAGCATCGTCTGCCCCAGGCCGTAGCCGGTGCCGGTGGGCAGCTGCAGGACCTGCGGGAAGACCAGGGACTGGGCGAACATGGCGAATCCGAACACCGCCGAGGCGATGTTGGTCAGCAGCACCTGGCGGCGGCTGGTGGTGCGCAGGTCCACCAGCGGTTCGGCGATGCGCAGCTCCCACCAGCCCCACGCGGCGAACACCACGACGGCGGCTGCGGCGAGACCGAGCGCGGTGGCGCTCCCCCAGCCCCAGCTCGCGCCCTTGGACACCACCAGCAGCAGGCAGATCAGTCCCGCCGAGAGCCCCAGCGCGCCGACGGGGTCGAAGCGACCGCCCGAGCGCACCGGAGATTCCGGCACGAACCGCACCACCAGCGCGGTGGCCAGCGCGCCGAGCGCGGCCGAGGTCCAGAACAGCACGTGCCAGTCGGTGCGCTCGGCCAGGAACGCGGCGGCGGGAAGCCCCAGCGCACCGCCGACGCCGAGCGAGGCGCTCATCAGCGAGGTGGCCGAGCCGAGCCGTTCGGCGGGCAGCTCGTCGCGCATGATGCTGATGCCCAGCGCGATGACGCCGGAGGACAGGCCCTGCATGATGCGGCCGACCACGATCATCGGCAGCGAGGCGCTGAGCCCGCAGATCGCCGAGCCGGCGATGAGCATCGCGAGGCTGATCAGCAGCATCCGGCGCTTGCCGAACATGTCGCCGAGGCGTCCGACGACCGGGGTGGCCACGGCACCGGCCAGCAGCGTGGCGGTGACCGCCCAGGCGGTGTCGGCGGCGGAGGCGTGCAGCAGCCCGGGCAGCATCGGCACCAGCGGGATGACCGTGGTCTGGGTCATCGCGACCGAGATGCCGGCGAAGGCCAGCACCAGGACGACCAGGTTGGACTTCTCCTCCCCATGAGCAGCGGGTTCCTCCGCCCTGCCGGGAATTGCTCGCATGCTCGGGGAACCTCTCGCTCGTGGCCGGACATGTCCCGGACACCCTAATTCAGTCAGTTGACTTAATCCAGTCGGCGGAGTTACTTTCGAATTGGTACGACCAAGATCACAAGGGAAAGGTCGGCATGACCAACACGCTGCCCTCGGCCGACGAGGCGGAGATCCCCGAGTACCCGATGACGCGCGCGCCGGGCTGCCCCTTCGACCCGCCACCGAGGCTGAGGGACCTCCAGGAGGAGGCACCCGTCCACCGCGTGCGGCTCGCCGACGGGACCACGCCGTGGCTGGTCACCCGCTACGCCGACCAGCGGGCCGTGCTCGCCGACCCGCGCATCAGCTCCGACGCCGACAACCCCGGCTACCCGCGCGGCGTGCCCGCGCAGCCCGGCGGCTCGAAGATCAGCTTCATCCTGATGGACGACCCCGAGCACGCGCGGCTGCGCCGGATGGTGACCGCGCCGTTCACCGTCAAGCGCATCGAAGCGATGCGTCCGGCGGTGCAGAAGATCGTCGACGACCAGATCGACGCGATGCTCGCCGGGCCCAAACCGGTGGACCTGGTCGAGGCGTTCGCGCTTCCGGTGCCGTCGCTGGTGATCTGCGAGCTGCTCGGCGTCCCCTACGCCGACCACGAGTTCTTCCAGGACAACAGCAAGGTCATCATCCGCCGCGACGCCACGCCCGAGCAGCGCGGCGTGGCGATGGACAACCTCAACCGCTACCTCGACGACCTCGTCGGCCGCAAGCTCGAAAACCCCGGCGACGACCTGCTTTCCGGCCTCTGCGCGCGGGTGGAGGCCGGCGAGCTGGAGCGCTCCGAGGTCGCGCAGATGGGCGTGCTGCTGCTCATCGCCGGGCACGAGACCACCGCCAACATGATCGCGCTGGGCACGCTTGCGCTGCTGGAGCACCCCGAGCAGCTCGCGCTGCTGCGCGAGACCGACGACCCGAAGTTCGTGGCGGGCGCGGTCGAGGAGATGTTGCGCTACCTGCACATCACGCACAACGGACGCCGCCGGGTCGCGCTGGAGGACATCGAGGTCGGCGGGCAGCTGATCCGCGCCGGCGAGGGCGTGATCATGCCCAACGACATCGGCAACCGCGACCCGGAGGTCTTCGACCGCCCCGACGCGCTCGACCTCACCCGCGACGCCCGCAAGCACGTCGCCTTCGGCTTCGGTGTTCACCAGTGCCTCGGGCAGCCGCTGGCCCGGATGGAGCTGCAGGTCGTCTACAGCACGCTGTACCGGCGGATCCCGACGCTGCGCGCGGCCGCCGGACTCGACGAGATCCCGTTCAAGCACAACGGTTCCGTCTACGGCGTCTACGAACTGCCCATCACCTGGTAATCCCGAAAACCCCACCACGGAGCGGAAACCCATGAAGGTCACCATCGACCAGGACAAGTGCGTCGCCTCCGGCCAGTGCGTCATGGCCGCCGAGGACGTCTTCGACCAGCGCGACGAGGACGGCATCGCCGTCCTGCTCACCGACTCCCCCAGCCCGGAGCTAGCCGACGACGTCCACCACGCCGCCGCCGTCTGCCCGGCACTGGCCATCACAGTCGAAGACTGAGCCCACCGAGACTGTCCCAGGACGGATTACCGCCGTTTTCGGTCCACCGATTACGGCGGTAATCCGTCCTACGATTACGGCGGTGATCCGTCCTGTGAACACGGCGGTGATCCGGGCGACGATGACGGCGGTGTTCGGCCCTGGTGGGTCTTCGGGCTTGGTCAGGTCCAGACTTCGGCCGCTGTTTCCACGACGAGGCGGAGTTTGGCGATCTGGTCTTCGTAGGTGAGGGCGTTGCCCTCGACCGTGGAGGAGAAGCCGCACTGCGGGGACAGGCAGAGCTGGTCGAGGTCGACGTACTTGGTGGCCTCCTCGATCCGGCGCTTGAGGTCGTCCTTGTTCTCCAGCTCGCCGCGCTTGGTGGTGACCAGGCCGAGCACGACGCGCTTGCCCTTCGGCACGTAGCGCAGCGGCTCGAAACCGCCGGAGCGGTGGTCGTCGAACTCCAGGAAGAACCCGTCGACGTCGAGCTCGCCGAACAGCGCCTCGGCGACGAAGTCGTAGCCGCCCTCGGCCACCCACGACGAGCGGTAGTTCCCTCGGCACAGGTGGGTGGTGATGGCCATGCCCTCCGGGCGGTCGGCCAGCGCGGCGTTGATCTGCTTGATGTAGCGCAGGTGCTGGTGCTCGGCGTCCTCACCGCGCTCGGCGATGGCCGCGCGCTGGTTCTCGTCGTTGAGGTAGGCCAGGCTGGTGTCGTCGAGCTGCAGGTAGGTGCAGCCGGCGTCGGCCAGGGCGCGGACCTCGGCGGCGTAGGCCGCGGACAGGTCGCTCCAGAACTCCTCGACGTCCGGGTAGATCGCCGGGTCCAGCGCGGTCTTGCCGCCCCGGTAGTGCACCATGCTCGGCGACGGGATGGTCAGCTTCGGCGTCACCCCTTCGCCGGTGACCGAGGCGAGGTGCTGGAACGCGTCGAGGAAGATCGGCTCGGACAGCCCGACCTTGCCCGCGATCTGCAGCGCGGCCGGCTGCCACTCCACGACCCCGTCGGCGTTCTGGAAACGCACCGTCGTGGTCGCGTCGCCCTGCCGGATGCCGTCGAGCTGCAGGATGAAGTCCTGGTGCCAGTAGGCGCGGCGGAACTCCCCGTCGGTGGCCGACTTCAACCCGACGTCGCGCTGCGCGTTCACGACCTCGCGGATCGCCTCGTCCTCGATGCCGCGCAGTTCGGCGGCGTCGATGCGCCCTTCGGCGTGGTCCTGCCTGGCCTGGTGCAGCCGCTGCGGCCGCAGCAGGCTGCCGACGTGGTCGGCGCGGAACGGGGGTTTGGCGTTGGACGTTTCCGGTCCCGTCACGGTGTTCCCACTCTCCATCGACTCGCCCGGCGCGGCCGGTGCGCTTGTCCGCACCAGCATCCAAACACCCGCGACGACCCCGGATCGTCGGTGCGATGACCCACCACCGGCTCGGCGGATGACCCGGCCACCCCGCGACAAATGTCGCAGAGCCCGGCGGGTCTCACCTCGTGACGACGTCGCTCGCCAGGGGGCGGTTCTCGCCCGGAATGCCCACGATCAACGTCCGTTGGTCAACCCTGGCGAGAACCACCCTGCGGCGATCAACCGGGCATGGCCATCGTGTAGCAGACCGCAGTGCCCTCCAGCACGGTCGTGCCGTCGTCGCGGGTGACGGTGGTGGTGAGCTTGGTGATGGGCTTGTCGTCGCGGACCTCGTCGACGTGCACCCGGCCGGTGAGGGTGTCGCCGGGCCGCGCCGGGGCGGTGAAGTTCCAGTTGACGTTGAGGAACACCGTGCCCGGCCCGGGCAGCTTCTCGGCCACGACCGCGTTGAGCACCGCGCTGGTCACCCCGCCCTGCACGACGATCTCGCCGAACTGGGAGGACTCGGCGGCCTCGACGTCGTAGTGCAGCGGGTTGCGGTCACCGCTGATCTCGGTGAACAGCCGGATGTCGGTGGGCCCGATGGTGCGGGACATCTCGGCGGTCTCGCCGACCTGGGGTTTGCCGTTCGGCCACACGTCGCTCATCCATGCCTCCGTTGCGCTTCGGATTCCTCCCCGTGAGTACCAGCGCGGGCCGCGCGATTCCACTCACCGCGCCCGGCGCGATCCCAGCCTGCGCATCGCCACCGCGCCGATGAGCGGTCCGGGCGCCAGCAGCAGGAACGCGAACCGCCAGCCCACGGCCGCGGCCAGCAGCGGGACCAGCTGGATGCTCACCACCGTCAGGCCGAAGCCGATCGCGGTCTGCGCGGTCAGCGCGGTGCCCACGAAGCGCGGGTCGGCCGCCTCGCTGAGCGAGGTGGAGAACACGCCGGAGTCGGCGATCACCGATGCGCCCCACACCACGCAGAACACCACCAGCACGGCGGGTCCGGCGTCGAAGGCCAGCGGCGAAAGCGCGCAGCAGGCACCGCTGATCACCAGCGCGGTCACCGCCGCCGGGGATCGCCCGTAGCGGTCGGCGCCCCAGCCGCCGAGCAGGCAGCCGAGGGCGCCTGCGATGCCGATGGTGACGAAAACGGTGATCCCGGTTGAGGCGGGCAGTTCTCGCCCGGCCTCGCTGGCCAGCAAGAACGTCGGGATCCACGTCCACAGCGCGTAGAGCTCCCACATGTGCCCGAAGTAGCCGAGGTTGGCCAGCCGGGGACCGCGTTCGCCGAACATGGTCAGCGCGTAGCGCGGGTTGTGCACGCCCGCCGACGCCGCCAGGTGCGGACCGGGACGGACCACGACCACCGCCACCAGCGCCCCGAGCAGCCCCGTTCCGGCGGCGGCGACCAGCACGGCGCGCCACGGCAGCTGGCCGAGCCCGCCGATGAGGTGCGGCAGCGCGGACCCGACCGTCAGCGCCGCGATCAGCAGCCCCATCGCCAGCCCCCGCCCCCGGCTGGGCGCCCAGGACGCCATCAGCTTCATGCCGACCGGGTACACCCCGGCGAGGCACATGCCCGTCAGGAAGCGCAGCGGGATCGCGGTGGCCATGCCGTCGACGAAGCCCGCGAGCAGCAGCGTCCACCCAGCGGCGAGAGCGGCGCTGGCGGCCAGCAGCAGGTGCGGGCGGATCCGGTCGGCGAGGTTGAGCAACGAGGATCCGACGGCGCCGGCGACGAATCCGAGCTGGACCGATCCGGTCAGCCACACCGCGGCCGCGGTGCTGATCCCCCACTCCTGGCGGAGCGTGGGGACCACGGCGGACACGGAGAACCACACTGCCAGCCCGAACACCTGGACCACGGCGATCGCGCCGCGCTGCACACCCGAACGCATGCCCCGCAGTCTGCCTCACCGCCTCAGGTTGACCTTCCGGGCGCGGGGTGCTTGTGTCGGGGCGTGCTGGACGGAGAACGGATCGTGAACGCGCTCGCGGCCGAGTGGGACGCGCTGGACCGGCTGCTCACCGAGCTCGACGACGCGCAGTGGGAGCGGGGCACGCCGCTGCCGGGCTGGCGGGTGCGCGACATCGCCGCGCACCTCATCGGCACCGAGCTGATGCTCAGCGGCGAGCCGACACCGGACAGCGGTGCGGACGTCACCTCCTACCCGCACGTGCACAACGACATCGGGGCGCGCAACGAGCACTACGTCGAGCACTTCCGGGGGCACTCGCACGCCGAAGTGCTGGCGAAGTTCCGGGAGACCACGGCCGCGCGGCTGGCCTCGCTGCGGTCGATGTCCGACGAGGACTTCCACGCCCTGGCGATGACGCCCGCGGGCCAGGACACCTACGCGCGGTTCATGCGGATCCGGGTGTTCGACTGCTGGATGCACGAGCAGGACATCCGCGACGCCGTCGGACTGCCCGGCGGGGAGGACGGAGAGCCACCGGAGCTGTCGATCGACGAGATCACCACGGCGCTGGGCTTCGTCGTCGGCAAGCGCGGTGGTGCGCCGGACGGCTCCAGCGTCACCTTCGACCTCGGCGGCCGCGCCTTGCACGTCGTGGTGGACGGCCGGGCGAAGGTCGTGGAGTCCCTGCCCGGCGAGCCCACGGTCCGCATCGCGCTGCCGCGCGGGGTATTCACCCGGCTCTGCGGCGGCCGGGTCGACCCCGAAACCGCTTTGCCCTCGGTGTCCTTCGACGGCGACGAGGCACTCGGACAGCAGATCGTCAGGCACCTCGCCTTCACCATCTAGGAGTCGTTGATGGTGGTCGCTTTGCTTGGCGGTGCGGGTGGCGGAACCTAAGCGGCTCCGTGGACTCCGCGCGCCGCTCCTTGAGCATGTCAATACGCGGCGTCCCGGCGTACTCGCCACGAAGCCGCTCAGAAATCCCCCGCAGGGGAGGGCACCGCGGTGCCAGCTGCCAGGGTGGTGGAAGAGAATGCGGCTCCGCCGCATTCTTCAACAGCCCTAGTCGAGGTGGAAGACCTCTTCGATGGGCCGCATCGCTTGGTCGGGAGCGGTGGTCTCGTCGAAGAGGTCGCCCATCTGGGCCTGCCACCGGGTGTTGACGTCCTTCTCGGCCATCGCCGCGCGGCAGGCGTCGAAGTCCTCGCACTCCAGGTATCCGATGAGGGTCCCGTCGGGGCGCAGGAACAGCGAGTAGTTGCGCCAGCCGGTGTCGTGCAGCGCCTGGCGCATCTCCGGCCACACCGCGCGGTGCCGCTCCCGGTACTCGTCGATCTTGTCGGGTTTGACGTGCAGGACGAAGCAGATCCGCTGCATCGCTCGGCCCACCGCTGCTCCTCCTCGTTGCCCTCCAGCCCCGGGGCCGCTCCGCCGGAGTCCCGTGGCCGCGCTTTTGAAACGTTTTACGCAGCATGCACCCTAGAGAGCGGCGCAGCGCGCGGTCAAGGGGCCAGCCGGGTCAGGGCTGCGCCAGCGAGGAGCGCCGGACGACGAGTTCCGGCTGGTAGACGATGTGCTCGTGGCGGTGGGCGGAGTCGTCGGATTCGCGCAGCAGCAGGTCCGCGGCGGTGCGGCCGAGACGGCGGGCCGGTCGGCGCACCGAGGTCAGCGGGACTGCGGCCGCGGCGGCGAACTCGATGTCGTCGTAGCCGACCAGCGCGAGGTCGTCGGGCACCCGCACACCCGCGGCGAACAGCGCCTGCAGCACGCCCAGCGCCAGCAGGTCGTTCGCGCAGAACACCGCCGTGGGCCGGTCCGGAAGCCCGAGCAGGCGGGAACCGGCATCGCGGCCACCTGCGACGTCCATCGTCGGGGTTTCCAGCACCACCAGCTCCGCCGCCTCGGACGCGCCGATGCGCCGGTCGCGGCACTGCGGCAGGTCGAGCGGCCCGGTCACGTAGGCGATCCTCCGGTGCCCGGCCTCGACGAGGTGGCGGGCGGCGAGCTCGCCGCCGACGACGTCGTCCACCGACACCGAGCAGGCCGCCCCGCGCGCGTTCCCGTCCACCACGACGTGCGGGATGCCTTGGCGGGCAAGCACCTCCACGCTGCCGGCGGCGGTGGGGGCGATCAGCACGCCGCGCACCCGCTGCTCGGCGAACAGCGACAGGTACAGCGATTCGACCTCGGCGTCCTGGCCGCTGCTGCACAGCATCACGCCCAGGCCGTCGGCGGTGGCCGCCTCCTCGGCGCCGTGGGCGACGTCGGCGAAGAACGGGTTGGTCATGTCCAGCGCGAGCATCGCGATCATCCGGCTCCGACCTGCGCGGAGGTGCCGGGCCGATTCGCTGCGCACGTAGCCGAGGGCGTCGATGGCGGCCTGGACGCGGTCGCGGGTGCTCGCGGCGACGCGATCGGGCCGGTTGACGACGTTGGAGACGGTGCCGATGGACACCCCGGCGCGCTCGGCGACGTCCTTGATGCTGACTCGGCCCTGCTCCTTCGTGGTCACCCGTTGTCTCCGACCGGCTTGTTGACTCGTGCTCCGTCGGCAGCTTACGCTACAACCAAGTTTAAAACGTTTCAATCATCGACGCACCGCCGCGGCGCTCCGGGGCTGCGGCGGCGTCCCGCCCGCGATGCGCACTGGAGCCGACGATGCCCGACCAGAAGACCGTCAAAGCGGCGTTGAGCAAGCAGCGGATCGAAACCCCCTCCTGGGCCTACGGCAACTCCGGGACGCGGTTCAAGACCTTCCTGCAGGACGGCATTCCGCGCGACCCGTTCGAGAAGCTCGACGACGCCGCCCAGGTGCACGCCTTCACCGGCGTGGCGCCCAGCGTCGCCCTGCACATCCCGTGGGACCGGGTCGACGACTACGCCGCCCTGGGCGCTCACGCCGAATCCCTCGGGCTGAAGCTGGGGGCGATCAACCCGAACACCTTCCAGGAGGACGAGTACAAGCTCGGCAGCATCTGCAACCCCGACCCGGCGGTGCGCGAGAAGGCGCAGCGGCAACTGCTGGAGTGCGTCGACATCATGGATGTGACCGGCTCCGACGCGTTGAGCCTGTGGTTCGCCGACGGCCTCAACTACCCCGGCCAGGACTCCATCGCCGAGCGCCAGCAGCGGCTGTCGGAGGCGCTGCGGGTCGCCTACGACCGGCTCGGTGAGAACCAGCGGATGCTGCTGGAGTACAAGTTCTTCGAGCCCGCCTTCTACGCCACCGACGTCCCGGACTGGGGCACCTCCTACGCCCACTGCCTGGACCTGGGCGAGCGGGCGCAGGTGCTGGTCGACACCGGGCACCACGCGCCGGGCACCAACATCGAGTTCATCGTGGCGTTCCTGCTCGGGCGCGGTCGGCTCGGCGGTTTCCACTTCAACAGCCGCTTCTACGCCGACGACGACCTGATGGTCGGTGCCGCCGACCCGTTCCAGCTGTTCCGGATCATGCACGAGATCGTGCGCGCCGGTGCGCTGGAGGACTCGGCGAACGTGGCGTTCATGCTCGACCAGTGCCACAACCTGGAGCCGAAGATCCCGGCCCTGATCCGCTCGGTGCTCAACGTCCAGGAAGCCACCGCCAAGGCCCTGCTGGTCGACGGTGACGCGCTCGCCGCAGCGCAGCGCGAGGGCGACGTCCTCGGCGCCAACGCCGTGCTGATGGACGCCTACAACACCGACGTCCGCCCGCTGCTGGCCGAGCTCCGCGAGGACATGGGCGTCGACCCCCACCCCATCGCGGCCTACCACCGCTCCGGCTACGCGGAGAAGATCATCGCTTCCCGCAAGGACGGAACCCCCGCCGGCTGGGGCGCCTGAACCCGGAGTTCCCGAACTTCCCAACGCACCGAGAGGTTTGCCATGAGCTCGACGCATCCCGAAGTGGCTGCGCTGCTTGCCCGTTCGCACGAACTGGGCGCGGATCCCCGCAACACCAACTACGCCGGCGGCAACGCTTCCGCCAAGGCGACCGAGACCGATCCGGTGACCGGCGGCGACGTCCCGCTGATGTGGGTCAAGGGTTCCGGTGGTGACCTGGGCACGCTGACCGAGGCCGGGCTGGCGGTGCTGCGGTTGGACCGGCTGCGGGCGCTGGTCGACGTCTACCCCGGGGTGGACCGCGAGGACGAGATGGTCGGTGCCTTCGACTACTGCCTGCACGGCAAGGGCGGCGCGGCGCCGTCGATCGACACCGCCATGCACGGCCTGGTCGAGGCCACTCACATCGACCACCTGCACCCCGACGCCGGTATCGCGCTGGCCACGGCCGCCGAGGGCGAGGCGCTGACCGAGGAGTGCTTCGGCGACCAGGTCGCGTGGGTTCCGTGGCGGCGCCCCGGTTTCCAGCTGGGCCTGGACATCGCCGCGATCAAGGCGGCGAACCCGCAGGCCATCGGCGTGGTCCTGGGCGGCCACGGCATCACCGCGTGGGGCGCCACCAGCGATGAGTGCCAGCGCAACTCCCTGCACATCATCCGCACCGCCGAGAAGTTCATCGCCGAGCGCGGCAAGCCCGAACCGTTCGGTCCGGTCATCGAGGGCTTCGAGCCGCTGCCGGAGGAGCAGCGCAGGCGGCGGGCGGCCGAGCTGGCTCCGGTGATCCGCGGTCTGGCCTCGACCGACCGCCCGCAGGTCGGGCACTTCGACGACGCGCCGGAGGTGCTGGAGTTCCTGGCGCGCGAGAACCACCCGCGGCTGGCAGCGCTGGGCACCTCGTGCCCGGACCACTTCCTGCGCACCAAGGTCCGGCCGCTGGTGCTCGACCTCAAGCCCAACTCCGACCTCGACGAGGTCGTGGCCCGGCTCCAGGGGCTCCACGAGAGCTACCGGGAGGACTACCGCGCCTACTACGAGCGCTTCGCCGAGCCGGACTCGCCCGCGATGCGCGGCGCGGACCCGGCGATCGTGCTGGTGCCGGGCATCGGGATGTTCTCCTTCGGCAAGGACAAGCAGACCGCGCGCGTGGCCGCCGAGTTCTACCGCAACGCGATCAACGTGATGCGCGGCGCCGAGGCCATCTCGACCTACCAGCCGATCGACGAGTCGGAGAAGTTCCGCATCGAGTACTGGGCTCTGGAGGAGGCCAAGCTCGCCCGGATGCCCAAGCCCAAGCCGCTGGCCACGCGCGTCGCGCTGGTGACCGGAGCCGGTTCGGGTATTGGGAAGGCCACGGCGCAACGGCTTTCGGCCGACGGCGCGTGCGTGGTGCTGGCCGATCTCGACCTCGACAACGCCCAGGCGGTGGCCGACGAGCTCGGCGGGCCGGACAAGGCGGTCGCGGTGCGCGTCGACGTCACCGACGAGGATCAGGTCGCCGACGCCTTCCGGGCCGGGGCACTGGCCTTCGGCGGCGTGGACCTGCTGGTCAACAACGCCGGGCTGTCGATCTCCAAGCCGCTGCTGGAGACGACGGTGGCCGACTGGGACCTGCAGCACGACGTGATGGCGCGCGGCTCGTTCCTGGCCTCGCGGGAAGCCGCGCGGCTGATGATCGCCCAGGGCATGGGCGGCGACATCGTCTACATCGCCAGCAAGAACTCGGTGTTCGCGGGGCCGAACAACGTCGCCTACGGCGCCACGAAGGCCGACCAGGCCCACCAGGTGCGGTTGCTGGCCGCCGAGCTGGGCGAGCACGGCATCCGCGTCAACGGCGTCAACCCCGACGGCGTGGTGCGCGGGTCGGGCATCTTCGCCGGGGGCTGGGGCGCGCAGCGCGCGAAGGTCTACGGCGTGGAGGAGGACAAGCTCGGCGAGTTCTACGCCCAGCGCACCATCCTCAAGCGCGAGGTGCTGCCCGAGCACGTCGCCGCGGCCGTGTTCGCGCTGGTGGGCGGGGACCTCACGCACACCACCGGGTTGCACGTGCCGGTCGACGCGGGTGTCGCCGCGGCGTTCCTGCGCTGAGGGGAGAGGGCGGATGACGACGGAGTCACCGACGTTCGCGGCGGTGGACCTGGGCGCCTCGAGCGGGCGGGTCGTCCTCGGACGGCTCGCCGCCGGGCGGCTGGAGACCACCGAGGTGCACCGGTTCGCCAACGGACCGGTGCCGCTGCCGGACGGGTTGCACTGGGACGCGGTCGGGTTGTTCCGGGAGGTCCTCACCGGGTTGCGCGCGGCCGGCGGGCCGGTGTCGGTCGGGGTGGATTCCTGGGCGGTCGACTACGGGTTGATCGACGGTTCGGGTTCGCTGCTGGGCGAGCCGTTCCACTACCGGGACTCGCGGACCGATGCGGTCGCGAAGTCCTTCGTGGACTCGTTCGGCGCTCCGGAGTTGTTCGCCCGCAACGGTTTGCAGTTCCTGCCGTTCAACACGATCTTCCAGCTCGCTGCGGCGAAGGGCGCGGCGCTGGAGTCGGCGGAGGCGCTGCTGCTGATCCCCGACCTGATCGGGTACTGGCTGACCGGGCAGGTGGGGGCGGAGCTGACCAACGCCTCCACCACCGGTCTGCTGGACCCGCGCACGCACGAGTGGTCGCCGGAGCTGGCGCGGGCCGCGGGCATCGACCCGTCGCTGCTGCCCGCGCTGCGCAAGCCCGGCGACGTCGTGGGCGAGCTGCTGCCGCCGGTCGCCGAAGCGACCGGTTCGACCGGGACGTCGGTGGTGGCGGTCGGCTCGCACGACACGGCCTCGGCGGTGGTCGGCGTTCCCGCGCGGACGCCGAACTTCGCCTACGTGTGCACCGGGACCTGGTCGCTGACCGGTGTCGAGCTGTCCGCGCCGGTGCTCACCGAGCAAGCCCGCCGCGCCAACTTCACCAACGAGCTCGGCGTCGACGGCACGGTCCGCTTCCTGCGCAACATCATGGGACTGTGGCTGCTCCAGGAGAGCCTGCGCACCTGGGGCCTGACCTCGGAAGACCTGCCGGGTCTGCTCGCCGAGGCGGCCCGGGCCGAACCGCTGGCGGCGGTCGTGGACGCCGAGGACACCCGGTTCCTGGCGCCCGGGGACATGCCGGCCCGCATCGCCGAGGCCTGCCGCGAAACCGATCAGCCGGTTCCGCCCACGCGCGGTGCGCTGGTGCGCTGCATCCTCGAAAGCCTCGCCCTGGCCCACCGCCGCGCCGTCCGCGAGGCCGCGCGGCTTTCCGACCGGGAGGTCGACGTCGTGCACCTCGTCGGCGGCGGGGCCCGCAACGAACTCCTCTGCCAGCTCACCGCCGACGCCCTCGGCGCCCCGGTGGTCGCCGGCCCGGTCGAGGCCACGGCGACCGGAAACCTCCTGGTGCAGGCCAGAGCCGCGGGCCACGTCGCGGACCTGGCCGAGATCCGCCGGATCATCGCCGCCTCCCACCACCTCGACCACTACACCCCGCGAGGAACCACGACCCCCTGGGACGAAGCCGAATCCCGCCTCCCCACCAGACCAACCCCCTGACCGCACCTCACACCAGAGCCCCGCACCTGCAGCCCCGCCACCCTCCCGGGTGAAGAATTTCGAATTTCGCGCGAAGTTCGAGGCTTCGGCGCAGGAGTCGAATTTCGCGCGAAATTCGAATTCGGCCCCGCTGGGTCGGGAGGGCTGGGACGGTGCGGTGGTGTCGTGCCGGGTCAGGGGTTGTCGAGGAGTGCCTTGGCGCGGGCCAGTTCGAGCTTGCCCGCGGGGGTTCTGGGGAGTTCGGGGCGGAAGGTGAGCTGGCGCGGGATCTTGTGGCCCGCGAGGGTGCGGCGGGCCCAGGCCTGGAGGTCCGCTGCGGTGAGGTCCGGGGAGGTCGTCGCGACCAGGGCGGCGACGCGTTCGCCCCAGTGGTCGTCGGGCAGGCCGAGGACGACGCAGTCGGTGACGTCCGGGTGCTCCAGCAGGACTTCCTCGACCTCGGGCGGGTGCACCTTCTCGCCACCGGTGTTGATCACGCTGGAGCCGCGCCCCAGGAACCGGATCGCACCGTCGGCTTCGAGGTGCGCCAGGTCACCGGGGATCGTGTGGCGTCGGCCGTCGATGTCGCGGAAGGTCGCGGCGGTCTTGGCGGCGTCGTCGTGGTAGCCCAGCGGCATCGGCCCGCTGTAGGCCAGCACACCGGTTTCCCCGGGTTCGACGTCCGCCCCGTCGGGCGTGATCACCCTGGTGCCGGGGACCGGGAAGAACCGCGACGGCAGGTCGTGCACCGACGAGGTCACCGCGAAGGCGAACGGCCCGCCTTCGCTGGAGGCGATCGCGTCGAACACGGTCACCTCCGCGCGTTCGTGCAGGGCCCGCTTGAGCTCGTCGCTGAAGGCCGTGCCCGAGCTGATCACCGACCGAAGCGAGCCCAGGTCGTGCGGCGCCCCGACGCCGTCCGCGCGCACCAGCTCGTCCACCAGCGGCCGGCCGACGGCGTTGCCCGCCACGATGAGCGTGCTCACCCGCTGCTCGGCGACCCGCCGCCACACGTGCTCGGCGTCGAGCCCACCCGGCCGCGTGGTCACCACCCGGCCGCCGACCAGCAGCGCACCCATCGAGTTGAACAACCCGGTGCCGTGCATCAGCGGGACGACGGGCATCGTGCGCGGCGCCTGGTCCCCGCTTTGCTCCGCGATCCGCACCGCCTCCGCGAGCGTCGCGGGAAGCTCGGGAACGCCCAACGGCCGGAAGATGGGCACCAGCAGGGAGTTCAGCAGGTCGGAGAGCCGCCAGACCACGCCCTTGGGCTTGCCGGTGGTGCCGCCGGTGTACATGAACAGCTCATCGGTCCCGGGCCGCGGCTCAGGCGGGCGCGGCGGTGTCGCCGCCAGCAGTTCGTCGAGCTCGTCGGTGCCCACGACCAGCCGCATGGGCGGCAGGTCGACGATGTTGCCGGCGAGTTCGGCGCTGAACACCAGCGCTTTCGCGTCCGCGTCGGTGAGCAGCTCGGCGAGCTCGTGGCGCGTGTAGCGGTAGTTGACGTTGACCGGGACGGCACCGAGCTTGAACGCCGCGAACACGGTCTCCAGGTAGGCCGCGCCGTTGTGCAGGTAGCAGGCGACGGCGTCCCCCGCCCGGATCCCGGCTCCGGCCATCGCACCGGCGAGCCTGGCCGCCCGCCGCTCGAACTCGGCGTAGTCGCGATCGAACCCGGGCTCGGAGATCGCGACCGCGTCGGGCATCCGCTCGGCGATCGCTTCCCACAGCGTTCCGAAGGAGACGTCCACTCCGCCGACCTCCCGCTCTGTCGCGCACCACCAGCCGAGGTTCGACCCCGAGGCCGCGCCGGGACAACGGGGATATCGCGCAGCGGAAGGTCCGGGGTTGGTAGAACTCGTGGCATGGGTGGTTGGGACGCCGGAGCGCCCGGCGTGGTGACGTTGCCGTCGGGCAAGCGGGTTCGCGGCCGCGGCCTGCGCCACCCGGTCCCCGACGGCCCGCGGCCCGAATTCGCGCTGCACCTGGTGGGCCGTCGCCCCGCGGCCGTCGAGTGGGATGCGCGGTGGGTGCGGTGGCCGGACTTCTGGCTGCCCAGCGACCGCGTCGACGCCGCCGACGCGTTCCGCGAGGCCTGGCTGCGCGCGGCCGACGAGCGCGTCGAGCTCGCCTGCGCGGGTGGGCGCGGCCGCACCGGCACGGCGCTGGCCTGCTTGGCGGTCCTCGACGGCGTCCCACCGGGCGACGCCGTCGCCTACGTCCGCGCCCACTACCACCCCAGCGCCGTCGAAACCCCCTGGCAGCGTCGCTACGTCCGCGTTTTCGGGACCTGAGGCGCGGGACTTTCGACTGGTCCGGTCGCGGCCGATGGCGACGAGACTGCGTTTGTCGGGGCTCGGTGCTCCGGCGCGGAGACCCCAGGGGGCGACGATCATGCGCATGCTCATCAGGATCAGGCCGGGTCTGCAGGCGGCCAACAGCGCCGTCGCGGACGGTTCGATGCGCACGGCGTTGCAGCGGGCGCACGAGCAGCTCAAGCCCGAGGCCTCCTACTTCCTGCCGCAGGACGGCCGGCGGACGGCCCTGTTCATCTGCGACCTCACCGATGAGTCCCAGCTGGTGTCGATGCTCGACCCGTTCTTCTCCAACCTGGACGCCGAGATCGACGTCCACCCCGTGATGAACTTCGACGACCTGCGCGCCGGGTTCGACCAGCTCGCCGGGAGCTGAGGCACCTCACCGCCTCAGCTCCCCCTCCCCTTCGGCGTCGTGGAAGTTCGGTGTCCGGTACGGGTGACGCAGTGGTACGACGGAATCGCCACTGCACCGGGACGTCGAGGTCGAAGGTGAGCAGCCGTGGATCTGACAGAGCAGCCCGTCGTCACCGAACCCACCCCTCGTGAGCTCGTGCGCCGCGCGGAGCAGCTCCGCCCGATGCTGCGCGCCCAGCAGGACGAGGCCGAAGCCCGCGGTCACTACGGCGAGGACGTGCACCAGGCGCTGCGCGACGCCGACCTCTACCGGATCCTCACGCCGAAGCGCTACGGCGGCCTGGAGCTCGACCTGTCGGCCTACGCGCGGGTGGTCGTGGAGATCTCGCGCGGGGACCCGGCGACGGGCTGGTGCTACAGCCTCGGCCACAACCACAACCTGACCACGGCCGCGCACTGGTCGGAACAGGCCCAGGACGAGGTGTTCGGCAACCCTGCCGGCTACTTCCGCTCCTCGCACAGCGTCGCGGGCAACATCGAGGCGACCCGCACCAGCGGCGGTTACCGGCTGACCGGCACCTCGCAGTACCAGTCCGGGGTGCCGTACTCGGTGTTCGTGACGGTCAACGCGGTGGTCGCGGGCAGCGAGGGACCTGACGGCCAGCCCGTGCGGATCGCGGCGATCATCCCGCGCGAGCAGGTGCGGGTGCTCGACGACTGGAAGGGGCCGGGCGTCCTCGGTCTGCGGGCCAGCGGGTCGAACTCGGTGGCGGTCGAGGACGTCTTCGTGCCGGAGCACCTGACCAGCGTCTTCGACTGGATGGACCACGACTACGACGAGCCCTCGGCCGGCAACCGGCTGCACGGCAACCCGATGTACCTCGGTCCGGTGGCGGCGTTCTTCCACCTGGCGCTGGTGACCCCGATGGTGGGCGCGGCCAAGGCGGCGCTGGACGAGTACCAGCACATCATCTCCACCCGCCCGGCGACGCTCCCGCCGTTCGAGCTGCGCTGGGAGGACCCGCACCACCAGGCCGACTTCGGGATGGCGCTGAGCATGACCGACGCGGCCGAGGGCATCGTCATCCGGGTCTGCGACCAGTACCTGGAGCACTGCCGCGACCTGGTGGAACGCGGCGAGCCGTTCACCATGGCCAAGGACGCCCGGCTCTACGGGATGATCCAAGCGCGCCGGGGAGCTGGCCAGCGAGGCGGTGGGGCTGCTGTACCGCTCGGCCGGGTCGTCGGCGGGGCGCGGTGGTCATCCGATGGAGCGCTACTTCCGGGACGTTTCGATGTACCGGGGGCACATCTCGGCCCAATACCGGTGGAGTGCGGCCAAGTTCGCGCAGATCCACTTCGGTTGGCGCAAGAGTCCGCTCTGAAGCCGCCTGGGGTTCGCCGGGACGTCATCTCCGCTCCATAGCGTCGGTTCATCCCGAAACGACCGAAATGGGTGGAGCATGACCTCGAACTCCTACCGCCCCAACCGACGCCAGGTCCTGCTGGCCGGTTCGGCGGCCATCGGCGCGGCGGCGCTGGGCACCACGGGCCTGGCGGGCGCGGCCGGCGCCGGTGCCGGACCGATCCGCGAGCCGTTCCAGCTGGGAATCGCCTCCGGCGACCCGCTGCCCGACGGTGTGGTGCTGTGGACCCGATTAGCCCCCGAGCCGCTGACCGAGGACGGTTTCGGCGGGATGCCCGACCAGATCGTGCCGGTGCAGTGGCAGGTCGCCACCGATGAGAAGTTCAGCGACGTGGTCGCCGAAGGCACCGAGCACGCCACCCGCGCGTCGGCGCACTCGGTGCACGCCGAGGTCTCGGGCCTGAAGCCGGGCGCGGAGTACTTCTACCGGTTCCGCGCCGGCGCGGAGCTCAGCCCGATCGGCCGCACCAAGACCGCCCCAGCGGTCGGCGCGAAGCTCGACAAGTTCTCGTTCGCCTTCGCCAGCTGCCAGAACTACCCGGCCGGGCACTACACCGCCTACCAGCGCATGGCCGAGGAAGACCTGGACCTGGTGGCGTTCCTCGGCGACTACATCTACGAGGGCGGCGGCACCAGCGCCATCGGGCGCACGCACGTGCCCGCGCGCGAGATCATGGACCTGGCCGACTACCGCACCCGGCTCGGCCAGTACAAGGCGGATCCGCACCTGCAGGCCGCGCACGCCGCGTTCCCGTGGGCCGTGGTCTTCGACGACCACGAGGTGGAGAACAACTGGGCGGGCGACCTCTCGCAGCCCGACACCGAACCCGACCAGGACCCGGCGGTGTTCCGCGAGCGCCGCGCGCAGGCCTTCCAGGCCTACTACGAGCACATGCCGCTGCGCCGCGCGCAGCGCCCGAGCGGACCGGACATCCGCATCCACCGGCGGTTGACCTTCGGCGACCTGGTCGACGTGCACCTGCTGGACACCCGCCAGTACCGCGACGACCAGGAGGTCCCGCCGGAGCAGGTCGACGACCCCGAGCGCACCATCCTCGGCGCCGAGCAGCGGAAGTGGCTGCTGGACAACCTCTCCGGTTCGACCGCCCGCTGGAACGTGCTGGCGCAGCAGGTGTTCTTCACCCAGCGGGACTTCACCGCGGGTGACGCCGACTCGTTCAGCAACGACGCGTGGGACAACTACCCGGCCGAGCGCAACGCGATCCGCGACCACCTGGCTACTGTGTCGAACCCGGTGGTCATCACCGGTGACGTGCACGCCAACTACGCCGCCGACATCAAGGCCGACTTCGACGCCCCGGACTCGGCGACGGTCGGCGTGGAGCTGGTGGGCACCTCGATCGCCTCCGGTGGCGACGGAACCGACCAGAACCCGAGCGATTCGGTGCAGTTGCAGGAGAACCCGCACATCAAGTTCATCAACCGCAAGCGCGGCTACGTCCGCAACACCATCACCCCCGACGCCTGGACCGCCGACTTCCGCGTCGTCGACCACGTCACCACCCCGGGGGCGCCCATCTCCGACCGCGCCACCTTCACCATCCGGTCCGGTGAGCCCGGCCTCGTCGAGGGCTGATCCCGCGGCGGCGGCGCCCCGGGGAGCAGCCGGGGTGCCGCGACCGCTCACTCGATCGCCGCGGTGGCCTGCTGGCGGAACTGCTGGACGGCTTGCTCGATCGAGATCCGGTTGAACAGCACGGCTTCGTTGACCTGCATGAGCACGTCCTGGACCTCGGGCGATCCCGGCGGCGGGATCTGCGGTGGCGGGGCCAGCGCGGGCGTGACCTCGTCGAGGAACTGGGCGGCTTGGCGGTCGGCCGGTTTGAGCTTGTCGACGATCTGGTGGCGGATGTCGGTGTTGATCGGCAGACCCCGGTCGCTGAGCTGGATCTCGGCGGCCTTGGGGCTGTTGACCAGCCAGTTGATGAAGGTCGCGGCCTCCTCCGGGTGGTCGGTGTTGGACGAGGCCGTCCACAGCATCGCCGGTTTCAGGTACATGCCCGGTTTCGGCTGCTCGCCGGGGAACCGCAGGAACCGCAGTTCGCGACCGGACAGTTCGGTGATGGCCGGCAGTTGGTTGGTCCACCACGCGCCCATCGCGCCCTTGTTGGTGGCGATCAGCGACTGGTCGACGTTGCCCGCCTGTACCTCGACGCTGCGCGAGGGTTCGGGTTCGGCCTGGGAGTCGCGGGCCTGCTGCATCATCCGGAACCAGTCGGCCAGGGTCCGGTCCGAAACGCCGAGCCCGCCGCCGGGCGCGTAGAACTCCTCGCCGCGCTGCCGGGCGAAGATGACCAGGCCCGCGTCGACGAAGCCGATGTCTTGCAGGCCGTGGACGTCGTCCGGGGTCTTGGCGGTGATCTGGGCGGCGGTGTCGATGAACTGCTGCCAGGTCCAGGTCTTGTCGTCGGGCATCGGCACCCCGGCCTGCTCGAAGATCACCGGGTCGGCGGCGATGCCGTAGGTGTTGATGCCGGACGGGATGGCGACGGTCTTGCCCTCGACCTTGCCGGTGCCCAGCACCGACGGGTCCAGCTTCGAGGTGTCCAGGGTGTGCGGGATGTGCTCGTCGAGTTCCAGCAGCGCACCCCGGTCGGCGTATTCGCGCAGGTAGTCGGCGTCGTGCTGGATGACGTCGGGCAGGTCGTTGGCCGCGGCGCCGGTGGCCAGGCGGTCCCAGTAGTCGTTCCAGCCGGTGAACTCGGGTTCGACGTCGATGTTCGGGTGTTCCTCCTCGAACTCCTCGATCATCCGCTGGGTCTGCTGGTGGCGGCTGTCGCTGCCCCACCACAGCACGCGCAGCGCCACCTTGCCGCCCTCGGCTTCACCACCGGAGCACGCGGTGACCAGCATCAACAACGACAGGGCCAGAACTCCGAGTCTTCGCGGAGCCGGGGAAACCTCGGTACGTGACGTGTCGGGCAACGAGCTCACCTCATCGTGATGTCGTTGAACTCCGGGCGATTCCGCTCTCGGCGGTAGGAAAACCAAAGGTTTGGTAAACGCTTTCTAGCGGCCTGGATCACAGCTGTCAAGGAGCAGCTCGACCCTCCACAGTGGAAACTGGAGGCGTTTGGGCCGAACAACCGGCCAACGGCCGGTGAAGACCTGCTACCAGCGGACATCGCCGGTCTTCCACGGGGCGGAAGCACCTGGGCGTTGGGTAGTGTGGTGCCGATTCAACGGCGAGCTCGTAGGACGTGAGATGACGAACGCGCGGCGGAAGCTGATCCTGGTCCGGCACGCGAAGTCGGCGCACCCGGACGGTGTCGAGGACTTCGAGCGGCCGTTGGCCGAGCGCGGCCGGCGCGACGCCCCGGCGGTGGGCCGCTGGCTGCGGGACAACGCCTACGCAATCGAGGCCGTGCGCTGCTCCCCTGCCCTGCGCACCCGGCAGACCTGGGAACTCGCCGGTGCGCACATCCCGGCCGAACCGCAGGTGAGCTTCGACGAGCGCATCTACGACGCCACCGCCCACCAGCTGCTCGCCATCGTGCGCGAGCTCCCGGTGAACGCGATGACGGCGGCGGTCGTCGGCCACAACCCGGGCCTGGAGGACCTGGTCCACCTGCTCACCGGCGAACCCGTCGAGCTCAAGACCTCAGCGGTCGCCCTGCTCAGCAGCGAACGCGCCTGGGCCGACGCCGACGAGTCCTGGACCTGCGCCTCCACCTTCGCCAAGCCCCGCGGCTGACTACGGCAGCCGGATCGCGACCACCGAGCGGCCCAGCGCGGCGACCTGGTCGGCGACCGACCGGGCCCACGGGTGCTCGTCGGCGCCGCGGCCGCCGAGGTCTACCAGGAAGCGCACTCCGTCACCGGCCCTGACCTCGTCGAACGCCGCCGACCGGGCGCCCAGCAACGCCCGGACGCGTTCGGCGGCGTCGGGGTGGACGGTGAGCACCATCCGACCCGCGGCCGAGGGCGCCGGGACCTGGTGGGGCGCGACCCGAGTGGTGGCAGCGGTCGCGGGCTCGGGACCGGTGAGGGCGGTGCGCAGGAAGCGGGCGGTGCCGTTGGTGAAGGCCCGGTAGTTCGGGTCGAAGCCGAACAGCACGACGCGCCCGGAGCCGACGTTCTCGTCGACCACGGCGGTCTTGCCCTGCAGCTCCTCGGCGCCGGACGCGAAGCCGGAGACGTACCAGTCGGGGTCCCCGGCGGCCGGGAACCGCACCGCGCTGGCCTCCGGCGGCGCCGACCACACCGCGTCGTACTCGTACATCGCCCACGCGGTGTCGCCCACGCCCTCGGCGAGCGGGCTGCCGGGCGTGGTCTCGGTGCGGATGAGCGCGCCGGGGATGTCCGAGGTGGGTTCGGCGTAGGTCGCCGAGGTCAGCCCGAGGCGGGTGGCCAGTCGCGAACCGTCGCGCAGGCCGATCAGCGTCCCGCCGCCGCGCACCCAGTCGGCCAGCGCGGCCTGCCCCAGCGGGCCCAGCGCCTGGGCTGCCTCCTCGTCGGAGCCGTTGGGGATGACCAGCGTCCGGTAGCCCTCGAGCGCGCCGTCGGCGATCTGCCGCGCGGTGAGGTCGCCGAAGTCCAAGCGCTGCTCCCCCAGCCAGTGCCGCAACCATCCGGCCGATTCGACCGAGGAGCTGTCGGTGGCCGAGATCTGGTAGACGGCCGTCCTCTCCCCGCGCGGGGCCGGTGGCGCGGGTTCGGGCTGCGGTGGCAGCGGCGCGGCCGCGGGGTGCAGGTCGGCGCCGGAGCGGCCGCCGTCGACGTTCTCCAGCAGCGGCCCGCTCCAGGCGGTGACGTCGTAGAAGTACGGGAAGGGCACGTAGCTGCTCTCGTTGAGCATGGCCTGCACCCAGTGCTTCTGGCCCTGGGCCATCGGCACCCACAGGGTTCCTGCGGGCAACGTCGTCTCGCCCTGGGGTCGCCCGTAGGGCGTGTAGTCGGGCACCGTCAGGGGCGCGGCGAGGCGGTGGACGTCGACGTCCATGCGCTGCAGGCGGCGGGCCAGGCGCTGCACGCCCTCGGCCTTGGCCGGGTCGTCGGTGCGCAGGAAGTAGTGCTTGACGGCGATGTCGGGAACCGGGTTGGTGATCTCGCCGTCCTGCCAGCGCAGCTCGTTGGGCTCCAGCTCGCCCCGCTGCCCCTGGCGCTGGGCCTCCACGTGCTCGGCTCGCCACTGCTCGCGCAGCTGGGCGTTCTGCGCCCCGGCGGTCATCAGGGTCGTCCAGATCGCGGTGTACTGCTCGCGGACGCGGTCGGCGATGGGGTCGGCGTTGTTCTTCTCGAAGGTCATGCCCGCGGCGTTGAAGCCGGTCAGCGGCACGGTGTCGCCGTACCCCATGTACATCAGGTCGTAGGAGCTGCCGTTGAAGTACGGGATCCCGAAGCGGTCGAACGAGCGCTGCATGGCCGGGCCGTAGAGGCCGTAGACCCAGTTCAGCGGCGCCTCGCCGATGTCGTGGTAGACGGGGTCTGCGTTGGGCGGGAAGAAGTAGTCGTCGCTGCCCATCTCGTGCGAGTCGACGTAGAGCTGCGGCGGGAGTTCGCGGAGCTTGTCGAGCTTGCCGTCGGTTTCGGGCTGGGTGCGGGCGAACCAGTCGCGGTTGAGGTCGAAACCCGCTGCGCTCTGGCGGGTGTCGGCCTCGTGACCGTCGGGGTTCTGCGTCGGCAGCACCACGACGATGGCGTCGTCCAAGATGGACGGTGCGGTGCAGTCGGTGCGCGCGGCGAGCTCGTAGAGCACCCGCAGCGAGACGTCGGTCCCGCTTTCCTCGTCGCCGTGGACGTTTCCGGCCACCCACAGCACCGAAGGCGTGTCGCGGACGAGCTGCTGGGCCAGCGGCTCGGGGGTCTCGGGATCGCGCAGCAGGTTCAGGTTGTGGCCGATGGCCTTCAGCGCGGCCGGGTTGGTCCACTTCGGCTGTCCGACGACGGCGTAGTCGAGCGGCCTGCCCTGGGTGGAGGTGGCGAGCTGTCCGTCGACGACGTTCGGGCTGGCGTCGGAGACGGCGTGCAGGTAGGTGTCGGCTTCGGCGGCGGTGACCTCGCGCTGCCCGAGGTCGAAGCCGAGGACGTCGCGCGCGGTGGGCACGCCGGTGTCGACGGTGGGTGGGGTGAACGCGTCGCAGGCCGGCTCGGCCTGGGCGGCGGGCGCGGCGACCAGCGGTAGGGCTGTGACCATTGCCACGGCACCGATCAAGAGCTTCCCGCGCGCGTGCGTTCTCACCACGATGGCCGCCTTTTCGGAAGAAGGTCCACACCAGCGCAGAGCAGTCGATCAGCGCGTCGATCGGGTGTCAAGGCAGGACTCGGGCTTTCAGCGCGCGGCGTTCTAGACTCCGCGCATGGTCGACATCCCTGGTGAACCGTTCTTCCGCCCCGACGGAGACCTGCTGGTCCCGGGCGAGCACGCGAGCAGCCCGTGGTCGCCGCAGATGATGCACGGCAGGCTTTTCGGCGGTCTGCTGGCCAGGTCCCTGGAGCTCGAGCACGGCGCCGAGGACTTCCAGTTCGCGCGGCTGACGGTCGACCTGTTCCGCAGCGCGACGCTCGAACCGGTCCGCGTCGAGACGCAGCGGGTCCGCGACGGCCGCCGCATCCGGGTCGCCGACGCCACCGTGTTCCAGGGCGAGAAGGCCGTCGCCCGTGCCAGCGCCGTGCTGCTGCGACGCGGCGACCAGCCCGAGGGCGAAGTTCCGACCACACCACCGTGGTCGATGCCCGGGATCGCCGAACTCGGTTCTCCCCCGGACTCCGGGGGCCGCTGGGAGCCGCCGTTCGACATCTGGATGCTCGACGAATCCGGCGCCACCGCGGACTGGTCCCATGGCGGCGCCCGCCGGGCCTGGATTCGCGACACCCACGACTTGGTCGCGGGCGAAACCATGACCCCGTTCGTGCGCACCGCCACCGCGGCCGACTTCGCCAGCCCGCTGGCCAACATGCCCAAGGGCGGCGCGCTCGGCTTCATCAACGCCGACTACACGCTCACCCTCAGCCGGATGCCGACGACCCCGGAGGTCGGCATGGAAGCCACCGGCCACCTCAGCGACACCGGGGTCGCCACGGCCTCCACGACCTTCCACGACTCCCGAGGCCCCTTCGGCTACTGCAACGTCACGGCCGTCTCCACCCCGCCCCTGTCCTGACCGCGCGCCTCAACCCCGCGTTGCTGCCGCTGACCGCGCGAACCGGGCAGGCGGCCTGACCGGATCGTGCTGATGGGTGACGGGATCGTGCCTTCTGGTGGGCGGGGTCCCGGGGACAGGATCGGGGGTGTGAATCGAGCGCTTCTCGTTGTTGATGTTCAGGAGTCCTTCCGCCGGCGACCGCTGTGGCGGGCCATTTCGAATCCCGGTATCGCCGAATCGGTGTCGCGGCTGGTCGACCACGCCCGGGCCGAAGGCGACCTCGTGGTGTGGGTGCTGCACAGCGAACCGGGCACGGGCGGGGTCTTCGACCCGGTGAACGGGCACGTGCGGCTGATGGACGGGCTCGTGCCCGGCGAAGCCGAGCCGACCGTGGTCAAGACCTCGCACAACGCCTTCACCAGCACGAACCTGGAGCAGACGCTCACGCACCGGGGCATCCGCGAGCTCGCGGTGTGCGGGATCCGGACCGAGCAGTGCTGCGAGACGACCACGCGGGTCGCTTCCGACCTCGGTCACGACGTCTCGTTCGTCACCGACGCGACGGCGACGAACCCGATCGGGCACCGGGACGCCCCGGCGGATCGGAGCCTGGAGGAACTCCTGGCCGATCCGCGAACGCTGCACCCGGCGGAGATCATCGCGCGCACCGAGTACGCGCTGGCCGGCCGGTTCGCCTCGATCCGGACGGTCGCCGAGGTGACCGGCGTAGGCTGACCGGATCGTGAGCCGTGTCGTCTTCCTGCTGCTGCCGAGATTGCACCTGCTGGACCTGGCCGGGCCGGCGCAGGTGTTCTCGACGGCTGCCGGCCTCGGGCACGATTACCAGCTGCACTACGTCTCCCAGCACGACGAGGTGGTCAGCGCGCAGGGATTGCCCGTGCGCGCTGACACCGCGTGGCCCGAGCTGACCGCCGACGACCTCGTGCTGGTCCCCGGCTCGCGAGTGCCCGAGCCGCCTCGCTGGCCCCGGCTGCACTCGGCGACCGCGCAGCAGCTGCGGGCCCACCACGAGGCGGGCGGGACGATCGCGAGCGTGTGCTCGGGCGCGGACGTCCTCGGGCAGGCCGAGCTGCTCGACGGCCGCCGCTGCACCACCCACCACGACCTGCAGGACGAGCTCGCGCGCCGCCACCCGCGCGCGTCGGTGGTGCGCGACGTCCTGTTCGTGTCCGACGGCGGGGTGGTGACCTCCGCGGGCATCGCCAGCGGCATCGACCTGGCGCTGCACCTGCTCGCCGAGGAGCACGGACCCGGCGAAGCCGCGCGCGTGGCCAGGGCGATGGTCGTCTACGCCCGCCGCAACGGCGACGATCAGCAGGCCAGCGCGATGCTGCGGCACCGGGCGCACCTCGACGACGCCGTCCACCGCGTGCAGGACGTCATCGACGCCCGCTTCACCGAACCCCTGCCGCTGGCCGAACTCGCCGCCGCTGTCGGGGTCAGCGAGCGGACCCTCACCCGTTCCTTCACCAGGGCCACCGGCCTGACACCGCTGCGCTACCAGCAGGTTCTGCGCCTGGAGCGTGCCGATCACCTGCTGGGCACGGGCGCCACCGCCGAATCCGCCGCGCGGGCGGCCGGGTTCGCCGACGCGCGGATGCTGCGGCGGATCCGCAGCCGCGGGACCTGACCCCCGCGCGATCGGACCCTTGACTCCGGACATACACAAAACCATCATCTGTATGACTGTCGCCTTGGTGATGGTGGTCCGAAGACGTACCCGCACGTGAGGAAAAGGCAGGTCAGCCGGTGCGCGAGAAACCCATCACGAACTCGGTGCACGTGGTGCAGGGCGAGCAGGTCCGGATACCCGTCGAGGTCCGCGCCGCCACCGGCATCACCGCCCAATTCCTGCTGCCCGCCGGACCCGCGCGCGACACCCTCGCCGCCGCCGGACTGGAGCCGGTGACACCGTTCCCGGGGCGGGTCGCCGCGACGCTGGGGTTCATGCACTACCTCGACTGCGACCTCGGCGAGTACCACGAGTTCCTGGTGGCGCTGATGTGCAAGCAGCCCGGGTTGCGCGGCTCGACCGGGGTGTTCATCCACTGGCTGCCGGTCGACCAGACCTTCACCTGCGAAGCCGGGCAGAACATCTGGGGCTTCCCCAAGGAGATCGCCGCCATCGACGTCAGCGCTCGCGGCAAGCGCACCCGCTGCGAGGTGCGGCTCGACGGGCGCCCGGTCGTCGCGATGGATTTCGGGCGCGGCGTTCCGGCCCCTTCGGCGATGGGCGCGATGACCCTCGACGCCTACACCCACCGCGACGGCGTGCTGCGCCGGACCCCGTGGACGATGCGCGCCCGCGGCACCCGGATGCGTCCCGGCGGTGCCCGGGTCGAGCTCGGTGATCATCCGATCAGCGACGACCTGCGGCGTCTCGGACTCCCGCGAAAAGCCCTGTTCACCAACCACATCGGCGACCTGTCGATGCGGTTCGACGACGCAACGAAGATTTCCAGCCGGTCGTGATCACGCGCACCGGAGCAGTCAACGGCGACCACTGGAGAAGTTGAACGAAGATGAGCGATGCCGATTACATCGTCGTGGGCGCGGGCAGCGCCGGATCCGTCGTGGCCAGCAGGCTCGCCGAGCGGGGTGCCAACGTGCTCCTGCTGGAGGCCGGGCGCAAGGACGACCTCCCCACCGTCACCGTCCCGGGCATGATCTCGGTGCTGCACGTCGTGCCGCAGCTGAAGAAGCAGGTGACCTGGAAGCAGTACTCGACCCCGCAGAAGCACGCCCACGAACGCGAGATCCCGATGACCCGGGGCAAGGTCCTCGGCGGGTCGAGCTCGGTCAACGGCATGCTGTTCGTGCGCGGCAACAAGGCCAACTACGATTCCTGGGCCGCCGAGGGCTGCGAGGGCTGGAGCTACCAGGACGTCTTACCCGCGTTCAAGCGCCTGGAGAACTGGGAGGGCGGCGCCAGCGAGCTGCGCGGCCAGGGCGGCCCGATCGAGGTCACGCGCCAGAAGGACGTCACCCCGGCCGCAGAGCAGTTCATGACCGCGGCGCAGGAAACGCTGGGCGTGCCGCGGATCGACGACTACAACGGCGAATCCCAGGAAGGCGTGAGCATCTTCCAGCAGAGCGCCAGCAAGGGCCGCCGCTACAGCTCCTCGCGCGGGTACCTGACCAACCGCGAGCTGCCGTCGCTGCGGGTGCGCACCCACGTGCACGTCGCGCGCGTGATCATCGAGAACGGGCGCGCCACCGGCGTGGAGGTCATCGACACTAAGAGCGGGCGGCGCGAAACCCTGCGCGCCGCTAGCGGCGTCGTGGTCTCGGCCGGTGTCGTGGGGTCGCCGCAGATCCTGATGCTCTCCGGCGTCGGGCCGGCCGGGCACCTCAAGGAGGTGGGCGTCGAGGTCAAGGCCGACCTGCCGGTGGGCCAGAACCTGCACGACCACCTCTTCGTGCCGATGACGTTCGTGACCAAGAAGGCCCTGCACCGCTCCACCGCGACCTACATGGCCTCCGGCATGCTCAAGGAAGCGCTCGGCAAGCGCGGTGAGTCCTGGCTCGGCAGAACCCTCTTCGAGACGGTCGGCTTCGTCAAGACCTCGCGGGCCAAGGGCGACGTGCCGGACATGCAGATCCACACGATCCCGTGGAGCTACCCGACCCCGAACCAGGACGAGGACAAGCTCTACCGGACCGACACGCGCCCGGCGATGACGATCTTCCCGACGCTGATCTACCCGGAGAGCCGCGGCGAGGTCCGGCTGACCTCGACCGATCCGACGGCCTCACCGCACATCGACCCCGGTTACCTCAGCGACCCGGCCGACACCGAGTTCCTCATCGAGGCGATGGGCATGATCCGGGAGGTCATGGCGAACAAGACCATCGCCGCCGACGTCACCGAGGAGCTCAGCCCCGGGCCGAAGTACTTCGAGGAGGCCGCGCTGCGCCGCGAGCTGCCGACCCGCATCCACTCCGTCTACCACCCGGTCGGCACCTGCCGGATGGGCGTGGACGAGCGGGCCGTGGTCGACCCGAAGCTGCGGGTGCGCGGCGTCGACGGCCTGTGGGTCGCCGACGCCTCGATCATGCCCAGCATCACCGGCGGCAACACCAACGCCCCCTCCTACATGATCGGCGAGATGTGCGCCTCCCTGATCTGACACCAACGCCGACCTCGCCCCTCCGGAGCACGGGAACACCTCCCGAACCCACCGCACCCTGAGCCCGCGGCACCCCGATTACCGCCGTAATCAGGCACCCGATTACCGCAGTAATCCGGGGACCGACCCGATTGCGGCGGTAATCAGGTCGCGGATTACCGCGGTAATCGGGTCACCACCTCGGGACCGGTGGGACGCCTGGGGCGGGAGAACTCCGGTCTGGAGCTGTCGTCGTCTCGTTCGGGGCGTGAGAATCGGGTCATCGCGTCGAGCGGTGACACCGGGCGTTCGCACGTCTAGCATCCGGTTCACCACGACGAAGTGACTTCACATTTCTGAAGCGAGGGTGATCCGGTTGTCGTCGCCGACCTTGGACCAGTTGGGTTTCCGCCTGCACGCCGAGGACTCCGTCCTCATCGCCCGGCAGGACATCGAGCCCGGCACCTACTCCGGCCTCAAGATCACGAACACCGTGCCGCGCGGGCACAAGGTCGCCACGGCCGACATCGCCGAGGGCGCGGCGGTGCGCAAGTACGGGCAGATCATCGGCTTCGCCTCCCGCGACATCGCAGCCGGCGAGCACGTGCACACCCACAACGTCGCCTACCAGGAGTTCCAGCGCGAACACGCCTTCGGCGCCGACGTCACGCCCACCGAGTACGTCCCCGAGGAGCAGCGCGCGACCTTCCAGGGCTTCGTGCGGCCGGACGGCCGCGTCGGCACCCGCAACTACCTGGCGGTGCTGACCTCGGTGAACTGCTCGGCGACGGCGGCGAAGATGATCGCCCGCCGGGTCGAGGCCTCCGGCATCCTCGACGACTACCCCAACGTCGACGGCATCTGCCCGCTCACCCACACCCTCGGCTGCGGGCACAGCGGCCGCGGCAACGAGGGCTTCGAGGTGCTGCGCCGAGCGCTGCAGGGCTACGCCGGCCACCCCAACATCGCCGGGCTGCTGGTGCTGGGTCTGGGCTGCGAGGTCAACCAGGTCAGGGCGCTGACCGAGGACCTGAAGCTGCCGGACGGCACGCCGGTGCACGCGATGACGATCCAGGAGTTCGGCGGCACGAAGAAGACCGTCGCCGAAGGCGTCCGGCGCATCGAGGAGATGCTGCCGCTGGCCAACGCGCACGAGCGGGAGACCGTCGGCGCGGACAAGCTCGTCCTGGCGATGGAGTGCGGCGGGTCCGACGCCTACTCCGGCATCACCGCCAACCCGGCGCTGGGCGCGGCGGCCGACCTGCTGATCCGCCACGGCGGCACGGCGGTGTTCGGCGAGACCACCGAGATCTACGGCGCCGAGCACCTGCTGACCCGACGCGCGGTCAGCCGCGAGGTCGGCGAGAAGCTGGTGGACCGGATCAGCTGGTGGGAGAAGCACGTCCAGGCCGACGGCAGCTCGATCAACAACAACCCCTCGCCGGGCAACAAGGCGGGCGGGCTGACCACGATCCTGGAGAAGTCGCTGGGCGCGGCGGCCAAGGGCGGCACCACCAACCTCGTGGACGTGCTGCAGTACGCCGAGCCGATCACCGATCGCGGGCTGATGTTCATGGACACCCCGGGCTACGACCCGGTCAACGCGACCGGCCTCATCGCGGGTGGTGCGCAGCTGCTGTGCTTCACCACCGGCCGGGGTTCGGCGTTCGGCTGCAAGCCGGCGCCGAGCATCAAGCTCGCCACCAACACGCCGCTGTACGAGCGGATGACCGACGACATGGACATCAACTGCGGTGTCATCGCCGACGGCGAGATGACGGTGGCCGAGATGGGCGAGCAGATCTTCCAGCACATCCTGCGCGTCGCCTCCGGCGAGGAGACCAAGAGCGAAGAACTCGGCTACGGCGAAGAAGAATTCGTCCCGTGGCACCTGTCCACTGTGCTCTGAGACGAGCGAAGGGCGGTTCCGCTTCCCCAAGCTCAGCGGAACCGCCCTCCTTCCCCCTCAATCAGGACGGTACGGCCTCGCGGCGCGGGACCTCCAGGTCCCAGCGGTGGCGGTGCAGCAGCACCGGCACCTGCTCGCCGCGCTGCGCGGCGGCGAAGACCTCCGCGCGAGCCCGGCGCCACCACACCCAGGTGCGGGAGGCGCCGAAGATCAGCATCGCGACCAGCGCCAGCATCGCCACCCGGTACTCCGAACCTCCGGGCATCGCCTCGAAGAGGTCGAGCACCAGGCCCACCGACAGCACGCCCAGCGCGGTGGCCGAGTGCCCGCCGGCGTTGGCCACGCCCGTGGCGGTGCCGACGTGGCGCAGCGAGTTGTAGTCGCGCACCAGGGCGAAGGCCACCGACGACACCGGACCGCCGAGGGCGAAGATCAGGAACGCCACGGCGATCACCGCGAGCGGCGGACGTCCCTGCGGCCAGGTCAGCAGCGCCACCCACGACAGCGCGTTGACGCTCAGGTAGCCCATGACCAGCCACATCCGGCACTCCGGGCGCTTGCCGATCAGCGCGCCGACCACCGGGCCGCCCACGACCTGGCCGATGATCAGCAGGCTCAGCAGCACGCTGGCCGTGGAGGCGGCCACGCCCAGCCCGTCGACCAGGTAGGGGAAGCCCCACAGCAGGGTCAGCGCACCGGAGACGAACATCGTGCAGAAGTGCGTCCAGAACGCCAGGCGCGTTCCCGGCACCGACCACGCCGAGCGCACCTGCGCCAGCACCGCTCCCCCGCTCTTGGGCGCGGAGGTCTTCGGCGTGGTGTCCCGCACGACCGAGACCGTCACCGCCGCGTAGACCATCGTCAGCGCGCCGACCAGCAGGAACGTCCCGGTCCAGCCGATCGTGCGCAGCGCCGCGGCCAGCGGGAAGGTGGCCGCGACACCACCCAGCGCCCCCAGCGCGCTGGAAATGGTGGCCACCAGCGCGTAGCGGCGGGCCGAGAAGCAGGCCGCCACCAGTCGCAGGATGCTCACCCACATCAACGCATCGCCCAGGCCGAGCACGCCGCGCGCGGCCAGCCCCATCGCGTACGTGTCGGCCAGCGCGAACATCGTCTGGCCGGCCCCCAGCAACAACACCGCGGTGGTGATCACCCGGCGCGCGCCGAATCGATCCACCAGCAAACCGGTGGGGATCTGCATGCTCGCGTAGATGCCCACCTGCAGCACCGTGAACGCGCTCAGCGCGGCCGGTCCGACGTCGAACCGATCAAGCGCCTGCGTCCCGGCAACCCCCAAGCTGCCCCTGTGAAATACCGCGGCGAGGTAGGCGACCACCGCCGCGCTCCAGATCCACCATGCCCGACTCTCCGGTCGGTCGGCAGCCACGAATGCCCTCCCATGTCCTCAAAGTCAACAACGCCGTGCGAACGATTGCTCATCTGTTACTTCGCCGCTCGCGGCTTCGGGGTTAGCCGGTTCACGAGTGGACTGCACCACATGCTCCACTGTGGACGGTCATCGTTCCGAGTCTTGGCCCCGGAGCAGCGCTCGCCTAGCCTCGACCTGGACGCCCGCAACGCGGCGGGTGCCAACGCATCGAAAACACCGGTGCGCCAACGCACCAGGTGGGATGGAGCGCGATGGACGGCAACACGGCCCCTCATCCGGCGATCCACCGCATGCTGCACCCGAGGTCGATCGCGGTCCTGGGTGCTTCGAACAACCCAGTCAAGCTCTCCGGACGCGCGATCGCGCTGATGAAGCGCTTCGGCTACATCGGCAGGCTGCTGCCGATCAACCCGGTGCGCGCGCAGGTCCAGGGCCTGCCCGCCTACCCGGGGCTGGCCGACGTCGACGGCGACATCGACCTGGCGATGATCATGCTGCCGGCGGATCAGGTCGTCGCCGCGGTCCGCGACTGCGCCGAACGGGGGATCCCGGTGGCGATCGTGGGCGCGGCCGGCTTCGCCGAGCTCGACGAGGCGGGCGCGCGACTCCAGCAGCAGCTCAGCGAGGTCGTCGCCGACACCGGAATCCGGCTGCTCGGGCCGAACTGCCTGGGCATGTTCAGCCTGAAGGATCGGGCGATGCCCACCTTCACCTCGGCGATGGACGGCGACTTCCAGCTGCGCGAAGGGGCGCTGGCGTTCGTCAGCCAGAGCGGCGCGTTCGGCACCTTCATCTTCTCCGCCGCGCAGCACGCCGGGCTCGGCATCTCGCACTTCCTCAACACCGGCAACGAGGCGGACCTGTCGGTCGGCGAACTGCTGGGCGGACTGGTCGAACTCGACGAGGTCCGGGTGCTGATGGCCTACCTGGAGGGCGTGCACGACGGGCGCGAGCTGCTGGCCGTGGCGCGCAGGGCTCACGAGCTGGACAAACCCGTCCTGGTCGTCAAGGTCGGGCGCTCGGAGGCGGGTGCCCGCGCGGCAGCGTCGCACACCGCGTCGCTGGCGGGCGAGGACGCGGTCTTCGACGGTGTCGTGCGGCAGTTCGGCGTCGTGCGGGTGGACGGCATGGAGCAGCTGCTCGACGTCGGGATGATCTTCGCCGACGGTCGCCGGACCCGCGGCAGGCGCCTGACCACGCTGTCCCTGTCCGGCGGTGCGGGGGTGCTGATGGCCGACGCGGCCGCCCACCACGGACTGGACGTCATCCCGTGGGAGCCCGAGTGGCAGACCCGGATGGCCGAAGTCCTCCCGGCCTTCGGTTCCGCGCGCAACCCGGTGGACCTGACCGCGAACCTGATCAGCGATCCGGCAATGCTGCGGCGAGCTCTCGAGATCGCGGTCGAGCACCCGGGGTCGGACGTGATCGCGGTCCTGCTGGGCAACGCCGACCACGCGGCCGACGAGCTCATCGGCGCCATCGAGCACGCCTACCGCTCCACCGACCGGCCCCTGGTGGTGGTGTGGACCGGCGGCAGCGGTCGGCCTCGGGAGTGGTTGCGGGAGCTGGGGATTCCGTGCTTCACCGACCCCGGGCGCGCGGCTGCGGCGCTGGGCGCGCTGGCCTCGTACAGCCTGCGCTTGGCGCCGCCGAGCCCGCAGCGGCCGCGCGACATCGACCGCAGGGCGGTGCGCGCGATCCTGTGCGAAGCCCGCGATCACGGGCGCGCGCAGCTCGACGAGCACGAGTCCAGCAGGCTCATCGCCGCCTACGGAGTGCCTTGCGCGGGCGCTTTCCCCGCCAAGGACCCGCCGAGCGCGGTCGCCGCCGCGCACGACCTGGGCACGCCCGTGGCCGTCAAGCTCCTGTCCCGCACCATCGGCCACAAGTCCGACGTCGGCGGGGTGCGGCTGAACCTGTCCACCGAGGCCGAGGTCCTGGCCGCCGCCGACGACCTGCTGCGACTGGATCCGGACGCCAAGCTGCTGGTCCAGCGGATGTCGAGCGGCACCGAGCTGATCGTCGGCATCAAGCGCGACCCCGCGTTCGGTCCGGTCGTGGTGGTCGGGCTCGGCGGAGTCCTCGTCGAAGTCCTCGCCGACAGCCGGGTCGGCGTCGCACCCCTGGACACCGCCTCGGCGAAGCGACTCCTGCGCTCCCTGCGCGGGAGCAGGATCTTCGACGGCGTCCGAGGTGAACCGGCCCGGGACCTGGACGCAGCGGCGGACGCCGTCTCCCGCCTGTCCTGGCTGGCCCACGACCTGGCCGACGACCTCGAAGAACTCGACGTCAACCCGCTCCTGGTCGACCACAACGGCGCGGTGGCCGTCGATTGCCTGGCGGTCCTGACCTAGTCGTGCGGCGCTTCGTCGCGGATCAAGGCGCGCGAAGTCCGTCGACGATGACCGACACCATCAGCTGAGCCCGCGCGTCCCATTCAACTTCGGGGACCTGCGCCAAACTGCCCAGCAGGAGGATGATGTCGGCCGCGTCGACGTCATCGCGCACCTCACCGGCGTCTTTCCCCGGTCGAGCAGCACATTGAGCGCTTCGTCGAGGCGCTGGTCCTGGTCCGAGTGGAGATCACGCCACGCCGACGCCTCGATCATCGCCATGACTCCGCGCTTGAACCCGCGCGCACTCGACCAAGCGCTGCGCCAGCCGGTCAGCGCCTGGAGGGGGCGTGCTCGGAGCTCGACGCACGGACCGGCTGGACGCGCTCGCCGCGCGGAGACGCTGGAGGTCGACGTCAACCTGCGCGGCGTCCTGCACGGCATCGACGCCGCCCTGCCCGTCTTCCGGAGCCAGGGCCAGGGCACCTCATCACCACGGTGTCGACCTCGGGCGTGAAGATCGTCCCGACGCAAGCCGTCCACGCGGGCACCAAGAACGCCGTGCGCACGCTGTTGGAAGCGCTGCGCCAGGAGTCCACCGACGGCACGCTGCGCACGACCTCCACCTCCCCGGGGTTCGTCCGCACCGAACTCGTCGACCACGCCGAGGACCCCGAACGGCGAGCGCAGGCGCAGCAGACATGTCCGAGTTCGGCATCAGCCCCGACGCCGTCGCCCGCACCATCGAGCAACCCGACGTCGAGATCGGAGAATTCGCGATCCGCCCCACCAAACAAGGCTGACCCACGTCTACCTGGTAGACCCGCAGGTCTCCTGTGCAACGGCGAAGCCGACCGACTCCCCTAGCGGCTTGGTTGTTCGCCGTTACCCTTCCCCTGGACCGAGGTCGATCCGACATCCACCGGAGCACCGCTCGAGTCGGTCGGACGCAAGTCAGGAATGGGAAGCCCGCGCTGGTCGACAAGGGTGGAACGGGCTTCGTCCTGCCCGAAGGCATGTCGTTCGCCCCACTGCCGCAAGGCCACGATCACTGTGAACAGATCCCGACCGACGGGCGTCAGCGCGTAGATCTGCCGCCGACCTGACGGAGCCACCTGTCGATCGAGAAGACCTCGTTCGACGAGGCGACGCAGCCGGTCCGCGAGGATGTTGCGCGCGATCCCGGTGCGATGCTGGAACTCGGTGAAGGCGCGCGCGCCGTCCATCGCATCGCGAACGATCAGCAGACTCCACCGATCTCCAACGAGGTCGAGGGCGCGTGCGACCGGGCAGGTCGGGTCGGTCCAGGCCATCTCATCGATGTCGATCGATGCGTTCATCACTTCCCCCGAAGAGTTGCAAGTTGAAACCATTGTGCCCTACTGTTCAAACAGTTGCACTTTGCTACCAATTGGAGAGCTGTGGACCTGCCGCACGGCCGGAGAACTCTGTTCGCCACCATCTGCGCGGTGGCGGTCGCAACCATCTACGCGGCTCAACCCGTGCTCGCGCAGATCGGCGGCGACCTGAGCGTTCGAGAAGCCGAACTGGGATGGATCGTCACGGCCGGACAACTCGGCTATCTGATCGGCCTCGTGCTCCTCGTCCCCCTGGGGGACATGCTCGACCGGCGCGCTCTCATCGCCGGACACCTGCTGCTCGCCGCAGCAGGGTCGGCGTTGGCCGCCTTCGCCACCCAACTCTGGGTCCTGCTCACAGGTCTCGCACTCACGGGCCTGTTCGCCGTGGTCGTCCAGACGACCGTCGCCTACGCGTCCGATCTCGCCTCGCGAACCGAACGCGGCCGCACTCTCGGAGTTGTGACCTCCGGCGTTGTCGTCGGCATCCTCGGCGCCCGCGTTCTCGCGGGCGGGCTCGCCGCGCTCATGGGATGGCGAAGCGTTTACGCGGTGCTCGCCGCGCTCCTCGTCGTACTCGCAGGCCTGCTGATGAAGCTGCTGCCCGCCGACCCGCGCACCGCCCACGCTCGATACGGCGAAGTTCTGACTTCGCTCGCCCCCCTCCTCCGCGAACGACTTCTCCTCTCGCGCGGACTGATCGCGTTCTTCGTGTTCGCCTCGTTCGGCACGCTGTGGAGCGGCCTGGCACTCCCGCTGTCCGCAGAGCCTTGGCACCTGAACCCCGCCCAGATCGGCCTCTTCGGAATCGCGGGCCTCGCCGGAGCGTTCGGCGCCGCACGTGCCGGTCGATGGGCCGACGCCGGACGCGCTCACGTCGTCACAGGTTGCGCGCTCGCACTCCTCGGCGCGTCATGGCTCGCAACGGGACAGGCAGCCTGGTCGCTCCACCTGGTCATCCTCGGTGTGGTCGCGCTCGATTTCGCAGTGCAGGCAGTGCACGTCAGCAACCAGCACTCGCTCACCGCGGCCCACCCGCACCGGACGAGCAGCGCCGTTGGCGTCTACATGCTCTTCTACTCCCTCGGATCCGCCCTCGGAGCGGTGTCCACCACCGCGGTCCATTCCGCCTTCGGGTGGGCGGGATCCAGTTCCCTCGGCGCTGCTTTCGCCTTCTGCGCGTTCGCCGTGTGGGGCGCCAGTCGCCGAGTCGCGCCAACACGCCGAGGCATGCCGACGAAACCGTGACTGCTAGGACTCGCGGGGTGGTTCGTCGAGTTCTTCGAGGATCTTGTTGGTGTGGCTGCCGATTTCCGGGATGGGGTCCATGCGGGGCTCGCGGCCGGCGACCGTGATCGGAGGCAGCAGGGCCCGGACCGGGCCCGCCGGTGAGTCGACCTCGCGCCAGCGGTCGCGGGCGGCGAGCTGCGGGTGGTCGGCGAACTCGGCCATCGTGCGCATGCGGGCGTTGGCGATGCCGACCTCCTCCAAGCGCTGCTCGATCTCGTCACCGGTCATGGCCGCGAAGCCGGACTCGATGGCCCCCTGCAGCTCGACGACGTTCTCGACGCGCTTGGGGTTGTCGTCGAAGCGCGAGTCGGTGGCCAGTTCGGGGCGCCGCAGGACCTGCTCGCAGAACCGCACCCACTCCCGCTCGTTCTGCACGCCCAGGAACACCTGCGTGCCGTCGCCCGCCGCGAACGGCCCGTACGGGGCGATGGCGGCGTGCCGGGCTCCCGAGCGGCGCGGGGCCTGCCCGCCGTAGGTGGCGTAGTAGTACGGGAAACCCATCCACTCACCGAGCGCGTCGAACAACGACACCTCGAACGCGCTGCCCTGACCGGTGCGCTCGCGCTCGTAGAGCGCGGCGAGGATGCCGCTGAAGGCGTACATGCCGCCGGCGATGTCGGCCGTGGAGATCCCGGTCTTGGCCGGTTCCTCGCCGCCGGTGATCGACACCAGGCCGGTCTCGCACTGAACCAGCAGGTCGTAGGCCTTCTTGCTGCGGTAGGGACCCGAGCTGCCGTAGCCGGACAGATCGCAGACGATCAGCCGGGGATCGCGTTCCCGCAGCCGATCGGCACCCAGCCCCAGTCGCGCCGCCGCACCCGGGGCGAGGTTCTGCACGAACACATCGGCCTTGGCCAGCAGCTTGTCCATGACCCGCTGATCGTCCTCGGCCTTGAGGTCCAGCGCGATGCTCTCCTTGCTGCGGTTGATCCACACGAAGTGGCTCGACATCCCGTTGACCGCGGTGTCGTAGCCACGCGCGAAGTCCCCCGTCGAGCGCTCCACCTTGATCACCCGAGCACCGAGGTCGGCGAGCTGCCTGGTCGCGAACGGAGCCGCGACGGCCTGCTCCAGCGACACGACGGTCACGCCTTCCAACGGCAGCATGCGCCCACCCCATCTCGCCCGGCCACCGCCGCAGACTCGCCGCCCGGACACCTCGTGTCAACGCGCCGTTACATCTTTTGACCGATCGAATTCCCTATTGACCGGTCAATTGCGCGGAGCTAGATTCCGTCCATGACGACCCCGGCGTACCTGCGCATCCGCACCGAACTGGAGCAGCGGATCCGCTCGGGTGCGCTGCTGCCCGGCAGCAAACTGCCCACCGAGGCTGAGCTGCGCGAGCAGTACTCGGTCAGCCGTGCCACCGCTCAGCGGGTGCTGACCGAACTGGCCCAGGCCGGGCTGGTGGAACGGCATCGGCGGCGCGGCACGTTCGTCGCCGAAGGCGCCCGGCAGGAGAACCTGCTGCGCCTGGTCAACCCCGCGTTACGAGGTCCGGAGATCCCCGGCCGGCACGCGGTGGACTCCGCTGCGGTCATCCCGGCGCGCGACGCAGACGTCGAGATGCCCGGCGTGGAGGACGACGCGCCGGTGACCCAGCTTCGCCGGCTCAAGTTCGACGTCGACGACAACCCCATCGCCATCGAACTCTCCGCGGTCCCGTTCTCGCTGGCACCACGACTGCTCGACGAGGACCTGGCCCACCTGACCGTGCACGACTACTTCTCCCGCAACGACATCCCCGCGGCCAAGTCCCGCGTCTACATCGACCCGGTGCTGCTCGACGACGGCACTGCGAACCAGCTCCAGCTCACCGCCGGGCGAGCAGTCATCCGGTTGCGCCGGTTGACGTGGCTGACCGACGGCAAGCTCGCCGAAGCCATGTGGCACATCATCCGGCCCGACCTCGTCGAGTTCTTCATCGAGCAGAACGTCCTGTCCACGCAGGACAGCTGACCTTCCCGCACCACGAACCGGTTCCGCGGCGAACCGCGAATTCGTGCTGCCCGGAAAACCCTTGGAGGGGTGTTCATGACTCGCGTCGCGGTGATCGGCACCGGCGTCATCGGTGCCATGACGACGTGGCGGCTCGCGCTGCGCGGAGCCGAGGTGCTGGCCTTCGACACCTACGGCCCCGGCCACGACCGGGGCGCCTCGGCCGGTGAATCCCGCATCTTCCGCACCGCCTACAAGGAAGGCCCCGGCTACGTGCCACTGCTGCAGCGCGCCGAAGCGCTGTGGCGCGAGCTGGAGGACGGCGCGGGCGCTGACCTGCTGACCATGTGCGGAGGGCTGACCATCGGCCCGCCCGAACACCCCGACGTCCTCGCGGTCCGCCGCTGCGCCGAGGACGCCGGCCTCGATCACGAGGTGCTCGACACCGAGCAGGCGCGGAAGAGGTTCCCGCAGCACCGGATCGACGACGGCGAGGTCATGGTGCTCGACCCGGCCGCAGGTGTGCTGCGACCGGAACCCTGCGTGCAGGCCGCGCTGCGATCCGCCGAAGCGGCAGGAGCGCGGATCCTGCCCTACCACCCCGTCACCGACGCCGCCGAAACCGCGAACGGCTGGCGGATCACCAGCAACGACACCGCGTTCGAGGTCGACCACGTCATCTTCGCGCCCGGCCCCTGGGCGCGACAGCTCGCACCGCTGCGCGACTTGCCGGTCGAGGCCCGCCTGATCACCGCCTACTGGTTCGCCGCGCGCGACGTCGCCGCGCACTCACCGGCATCGCTGCCCATCGCCATCCGCAGGCACGCCGAAGCCGGGTTCTCCTGCTTCCCGGCCCTGGACGGAGTGGCGATCAAGATCGTGCCGCACCACCTCGGCTGGCCCGACCTGGACGGCCCCGACGACCTCCCGCGCAGCTCCTCGCCGGAACACGCCCGAGCCGCCGCGGCCGCCGCGGCCAAGCTGCTGCCCGGAGTGACACCGCACCCGGTGCGGGTCGGCACCTTCGCCGAGGGATTCACCCCCGACGAGCACGCCCTGCTCGGCCCGCTGCCGGGACACCACGAGGCCACGGTCATGACCGGGTTCTCCGGCCACGGCTTCAAGCTCGCCCCCGCCTTCGGCGAGATCGGCGCGGACCTCGCGCTCGACGGGGGCACCTCGCACGACATCACCACGCTCGACCCGAACCGCTTCCTGCTGTGAGCCCACTGGAGGCCAACCATGCTCACCGGTTCCACCGGCCAGATCGCCGGAATCATCATCGCAAGCCTGCTGGTCATCGGCTTCGGCATCGGCATGTCCGTCTACTTCGGACGCAAGGCGAAGAACTCCGAGGACTGGCTGTCCGCGGGTGAATCGCTGCCGTTGATCGTCGTCATCGTCACCCAGTTCGCCACCGCGACCGGCGGTGGCGTGCTCATCGCGCACGTCGGCATCGGCTACCGCTCGGGCTGGTCGGTCTTCCTCTACGAAGGCAGCGTGCTGGTCGGGTTCCTGATCCTGATGTGGATCGCGAAGTGGCTGCGCGAGCAGCGCTTCACCACGGTTCCCGACATCATCACCAAGCTGTTCGGCCGCAACCGGCTGGCCATCGCGATCGCCGCGCTGGCCGCGCTGGTGGTGCCCTTCGGCTGGCTGGCCACCCAGTTCGTGGCGTTCGCGCAGCTCTTCGGGCAGCTCACCGGCGTGTCGCCGACCGCGCTGATCCTGGTCATCATGGTCGCGTCCCTGCTGTTCGTGCTGCCCGGCGGCCTGACGTCGGTGGCCTGGACCGACTTCGTGTTCGGACTGTTCATGATCGCCATGTCGCTGGGCGTGGCCGCCTACGCCGTCCACCTCGCGGGCGGCTGGGGCCACATCACCACAACCGTTCCGCAGCGCCTGTGGGGCTGGGAAGGGCTCACCGCGGCCGGGTGGGACCAGATCTGGCTGTGGGTCGCGGCGATCCTGCCCGGCACGCTCACCAACCAGCTCTACTACCAGCGGGTCTTCGCCACCAAGAAGGTCTCCGACGCACGCCGCGGGCTGGGGCTCTCCGGTCTGACGATGCTCATCGGCGGCATCTACGCCGGCTGCATCGGCCTCGCGGTGCACTCGATGAACCCGGGCCTGGTCAACGAGGAGGACGCGGCCGGCTGGCTGCTCACCCAGCTGCCGACCTGGCTGGTGATCGTCTTCGGCGCCTTCCTGGTCTCCACGATCATCTCCACCACCGGCGCCGCGCTGCAGTCGGTGGTGGCGAACCTGACCCGCGACGTCTACCAGAACATCGCGGGCAAGCAGGCCGGTGAGCGGCAGACCGTGACGCTGTCGCGGATGATCACCGTCGGCGTCTCCGTCCTCGCCGCCGTGCTGGCGATCCTGTTCCCGAAGGCGCTGACCTGGCTGGTCGCGACCTACGCCTACTCGGCGGCGGCGCTGGCCGCACCGATCTTCCTCGGGTACCTGCTGCACCGGCGCCGCAGGCTCACCCCGGCCGCCGCGATCACGGGCATGGTCGCCGGCATCGCCGGTTGCGCAATCGCGCAGCTGGTGGACACCACCGTTCCCTACGCCGTCTACGGCATCGCGGTCTCGGCCGCAGCCGTGCTGGTCACCGCGTTCGTGACCCCCGCTCGTCCCGCCGTCGAGGCAGAAATGGCAGTCGAAGCATGAACATCGCAGTGATCGGACTGGGAGTCCTGGGTGCGGCGACCGCGCGCTCACTGGCCCTGGCCGGAGCCCGGGTCACGGTTTTCGAGCGAACCGCACCGCTGGCCGGGACCACGAGCACCTCATTCGCCTGGGTGAACTCGCACAACAAGAACCCGCGCTCCTACCACGACCTCAACGTGGCCGGCATGGCCGAGCACACCGCTCTGGCTTCCGCACCCGGGCCGTGCGCGCCGTGGCTCACGCTGGGCGGGAACCTCGAATGGGCGGGGAGTCCGGACGGCACCGAACGGCTGGCCGCGTCGGTGCGCGAGCTCCAGGCCCGGGACTACCCGGCGGAGTGGATCACGCCATCCCGCGCGCGGGAACTGGTGCCCGACCTGCTCGTTCCCGATGGCGTGCGGGACATCGCCCACTACCCCACCGAAGGGCACCTGATCCCGGCGCTGCTGGTGGCACGCCTGTGGGGCGAGGCCCGGGAGAACGGTGCCGAGCTGCGCTGCCCGGCCGAGGTCACGTCGGTCTCCGAGTCCGCCGACGGGGTGCGGATCTCCTCGTCCGACGGGGAGGTCACGACCGCCGACGCGGTGGTGTTCGCCGCCGGGCGGTGGACCGAAGCCCTGACCGGGACCGCCGGGCACCGGGTGGCGATGGCCGATCCGGACGTGGCGGGGTCGGCCACCGTGGGCTTGCTGGGCTACACCACCGCGCTGCCCACCCGGGTGAACGCGGTGCTGACCACGCCGTCGCTGAACGTGCGCCCGGACGGCGGCGGGCGACTGGTGGTGCAGGGGCTGGACCTCGACGCCGACGCGGATCCGGCGAAGCCGCCTGGGGTGGACGGGTTCCACGCCCGGGAGCTGTGCCGGCGGCTCGACGACCTGCTGTCGGGCACCTCCGGCGCCGCCCTGGAATCGATCCGGGTCGGTCAGCGGTCGATGCCCGGCGACGGGTTGACGGTGGCCGGGTTCCTGGGCGGGAGCGGGCGGCTCTACGTGCTGGCCACCCACAGCGGGATCACGCTGGGACCGCTGCTCGGGCGGCTCGCCGCCGCCGAGGTGGTCAAGGGTGAAACCGCTTCGGAGCTCAGGGATTTCCGGCCGGACCGGCTCGTGGGCCGAGAATCGCTGCCGTCCTTGGAGAAGGCTCGGTTCGCGGGACAGCAGTGATCGTCATTCCACGGTGGTGCGATGAAACGCTTTCCGCGCCAATCGGTTCCGGAGCGTGATCGAGCGGACCACCCCATCCAGCGATCACCATTCGCTCGCGTTTTCGAATGGCCGGCGGCACAATTGACACATGAGTTCGAAGATGCCGACACCGGCCGCCACAGCCACTGCTGATGCCGTGCGCTTTTCAGCACCGAACAGCACGCAACGACCCCTGGGACATCTCGGTCGGGCAGGGCGGAGCGTCTCCGCGTCACCCGTGCAGGTGGATCCCGACCGAAGAACCAGAACCGGTTGCGAGGCCGGGATTTCCACCCACCGACGGGTGCCCCGGGCCGGACCCCCGGGAGCGTGAACCCGGGGCTCGCCACAACCAGATGAACCACCGGGCACCGGCCTCCGCGGGAGGCCGGTCACCCCGGCATGCCCATTCGAGCACTGCTGCTGTTTGACAACTTCAGAGCGGGAAAAGCTCAGGCCAGGTGGCGGCGCAGGAAGTCCACGGTGCGCGGCCAGGCGATGCGGGCCGATTCCTCGTGGTAGGACGCGGGGTTCTGGTCGTTGAAGAACGCGTGGCCGGCCGCGTACACGTGGATCTGGGGGTGGACTTCCGTCTGCTTCTTGATCTTGTCCGCCACCTCTCCGACGGCGTCCACCGTGACGCCGCGGTCGTACTCGCCGAAGTGGCCGAGCATCGGCGCCGTCATCGCCGAGAAGTCGGTCTCCACCGGCGGAATCCCGTAGAAGGGGACGACGGCGCCGATGCGCTCGCCCTGCTGGGCTGCCAGCACGAGCGCGAACTTGCCGCCCATGCAGAAACCGACGGTGCCGACGGCCGAGCCGGTCACCATGTCGTGGCCCAGCAGGTGGTCGACCGCACCCGCCAGGTCACGCGCGGCCTGGTCGACGGGCAGCTCCTGCATCATCCGGGCCGCCTCCTGGGCGTCGTGCGTGGTGTGCCCGCCGTAGAGGTCGGGCGCCAGCGCCACGAAACCCTCACCGGCGAAGCGGTTCGCGACGTCGGCGACGTGGTCGGTCAGGCCCCACCACTCCTGGATCACCACCACACCCGGCCCCGGCCGCTCCGGGGTCGCCAGGTAGCCGTGGGCGGTCCGCCCGTTGCTGGCGAAGCTGACGTTCTGGTGCGGGTTCGTCACGCTCGTGCTCCTTCGTCCGGAATGACCGTGCGCCGGGCCGTTCGAGCCCGCACCATGATCCCGCCGCGAACCGCTGATCGCAGCCCTCAGTCGAGGGGCATGTGGAAGATTTCCCAGAGGTGCCCGTCGGGGTCTTCGAAGCTGCGGCTGTACATCGGGCCTTCCTCCATCACCTCACCGACGCGAGGCGATCCCGCGGCGCGGGCCTTGTCGACGAGTTCGTCCACCTGCTCGCGCGAATCGGCGGTGAGGGCGGTGATGACCTCGGTGACCTTGCTCGCGTCGGCCACGTCCTTGGCGATGAAGGACTTGAAGAACGGCTCCACCAGCAACATCGCGTAGGCGTCGTCGCTGATCACCATGCAGGTGGCGTTCTCATCGGTGAAGTTCTGGTCGAAGGTGAACCCGAGGGCGGTGAAGAACTCCACCGACCGATCGAGGTCCTTGACGGGCAGGTTGAGAAAGGTCTTCATGGCCATGTTGATCACTCCGCTTTCGTTGGTCGGGAAAGGTCAGGACCGCGCGAGGCCGGGAATCAGGGCCTTGATGCTGTCTCGCCGTGCCCATGCGATGAGCAGGAACAGCAAGCACAGCACGAGTGGCGACAGGGCCACCACCGGAGCGCCGAGCGGGAAGATCTCCGCCAGCACCGCGCCGACCATGACCAACGCCAGGCCGACGGCTGCCAGACCGCACAACCGCGGGATCAGCAACCCGATCGCGCCGAGGACTTCGACGACGCCGGTGAAGTAGCGGAGCCACTGCCCGAACCCGATGAGGTCGAACATCTGGACCGCGATCGGGTCGCCGAGCAGCTTGGGCACGGCGGCGAACACGAAGAACGCCGCCAGCAGCACCTGCAGCACCCAGAGACCGATGTTGACCGCTCGCCTCGGCGGGCTCGCAGTCGTATTCGCACTGGTAGTCATTCGAAGCACCCTTCCCACGCGCTGTCGAGGCCGAACGCAGGTATCGACTCGACGACCGCCGGAAACTCATCGGTGCCGGCCGGGGAAGAACGCCTCAGTCCACCAGTTGGTCCAGGACCGTGCTGAAGACCTCGCGGTCGACCGTGACCGGGTCCTGCGCGAGCCAGTGCCCGATGTCCCTGATGAACTGCGCTGGCGTCATCGGCACGACCTGCTCGTCATGCTGTTCGACGGTGGTGATCTCACCGGCACGGCTCGGGTAGATCAGCACGGCACCGCGAACCTCGACCTCGGGCAGCAGCTCCTCGAAGTTGGCCACGCCCTCGTTCAACCTGGTCACTCCGCCGCGGAACGGATGGCCGTTGCGCCACAGCGAGCCGTTCTCGTCGGTCGCGTAGTGGCCGGGCAACCAGCTCTTGGACTCCACCAGCACCAACCGGCGGCCGCACAGCACCGCGTGGTGCACGTCCTCGAAGATCGAGTTCGGCCAGGCCAGCCCGTGGAACACCCGGACCCCGGGCAGCCGGATGAGGTACTTCGCGCACAGCTCGGCGGTCAGCAGCTGAACGCGCTCGTGCTGGATGTCCGGCAACCCGAAGATCCGCTGGCCGCCGAACTCGGCGGTGAACGCGCGGTGCTCGCGGTAGGCGGAGATGTGCTTGCGGAGCAGCAGCACGATCACGACCCCGGAGGTGATCAGCAACCCGAGCCAGGTCGCCATCAAGGCGGCGTTGAGCTCCACCGCCGCCCCGGCCAGCAACAGCAGGGACCAGGCTCCGACCAGCGCCATCGTCGGCATCCGGTCTGGTCCCAGCACCGGGAGGTACTGCACCCGCGCCTGCGGGTCGACGCTGTCCCACCAGCCGAGGTCGTCGAGCCGCACCCGCGGCATCCGGGGCACGTAGTCGGGGTCCTCCCCGAAGTCGCGGCCAGGCCGTCTGGTGCCGCCCGGCCTCCGCGGCCGCTCGGCCGCGGCTGTCTCGGTGCGCACGGGCGGGCGCCGCGAGCTGTCGTAGGAGGCTCGGCGCACCGGATCGTTGAGGGTTTCGTAGGCCTCCTGCAGGAGGCGGAAGGCGCCGTCGCTGCCACCGACGTCGGGGTGCATGGTGCGGGCCAGCGTCCGGTACGCCGATTTGATCTCGACCGGTGTCGCGTCGCTCCCCACGCCGAGGAGTTCGTAGTAGTCGACCCCGCGCACTACCCTCCCCGCCTCCCGGACCGCGCGGCAACAACGAGCTGCAATGAGAACGCCCGGTCATGATAGGACGCGGCCCGAGATCAAGATCAACCGGATGGCCGGATCTCACCCGTGACGAGCGCCCGGCCCCGCCGCGGGCACGAAAAAACCCGCTGGCTGCAGTGGCCAGCGGGCTCTTCCACGCGGATGACCGAGACGGCGCTCCGCCGTCCCTCCCTTTTGGCCATCCAGGAGCCGGGCTCGGTCCTGGATGGCGCCTGGGACCGGCTCGGCCTGCTGTGCGGTACTACCGCGTAAGTCCTGGTCAACACCGAGTGAATCGAGGCCCGCCCGGTATCGCCGTCCACCATAGCCGATCGGAGCGGCCTTGTGGGGCGAAATCCGCCCGGCGCGGCGAGCACGTGTCGCGGCGGCCGTTGCCGACCGGGCCACCTTCCGAGCGGCGGCGAGGCGGGCGCGGGCCGCTGGAGCCGCTGCTCACGTGGTCGCCGGGGCCTCCGGACGACCTTGACGCGATCTGATCCGACGTGCATAGGATCGCCGGTCGAACCGCTGGGTGGAAAGGTTGCAGATGGCTACGGAACCGCTCGCTCCCGGGGTCTGGGGCGTGGTCGCCACTCCGTTCACCGAGTCCACACAGGACGTCGACGTGGCATCGCTGGCGAAGCTCGTCGGGCACTACCGCAGGATCGGCGTCGCCGGGCTGACCGTGCTGGGCGTGTTCGGCGAGGCGGCGCGCTTGTCCACCGCGGAGAAGCGCGCGGTGCTCGAGGTCGTGGTGGATTCGGTGGACCTGCCGATCGTGGTGGGCGCCTCCAGCACCTCGACCGCACCCGCGATCGAGGAGGTCGAGCTGGCCACCGACGTGGTCGGTGATCAGCTGGCGGGTGCGATGGTGCAGGTCAACACGCCGGACCCGGACCTGCTGGCCAACCAGCTCGACGCGGTCCACGCCGCGACCGGTGCCGGTCTCGTGGTGCAGGACTACCCGCTGGTCACCGGGGTGTCGATCAGTCCGGTGAACCTGGCTGCGGCGGTCGAGCAGGTCGAATCCGCGGTGGCGATCAAGGCCGAGGCCCCGCCCACTCCCCCGGCGATCGCGACGCTGACCGCGCGCACCGGCGTGCCGGTTTTCGGCGGGCTCGGCGGCGTCGGGCTGCTGGACGAGCTGGCCGCCGGTTCGGCCGGAGCGATGACCGGCTTCTCGTTCCCCGAAGGCCTCCAGGCGTGCGTGAACGCGTGGTGGCGGGGCGGGTACCAGGCGGCCCTCGAGGCGTACCTGCGGTACCTGCCGCTGGTGAACTTCGAGGCGCAGGCGCGCATCGGACTGGCCATCCGCAAGGAGGCGCTGCGCCGCCGGGGCCTGATCAGCGACTCCGGGGTCCGGACACCCGCACCGGGGATGCCGGAAACCCTTGACAAACAACTGGATCGGCACTTGGCGGCCGTGGAGAGCATGGAGAACTGATGGATCTGGGAATCGCCGGCCGCAACGCGCTGGTGTGCGCCTCGACGGGTGGCCTGGGTGAGGCGACGGCGCGGGCGCTGGCCGCCGAGGGCGTCAACGTGGTGGTCTCGGGCCGTCGTGGCGACCGGGCGAGGGAGATCGCCGCTGAGCTGCCCGGCGCCACCGGCGTGGAGGTGGACCTGACCGCACCGGGCGGGGCCGAGGAGCTGCTGTCCGCCGCGCAGGACGCCCTGGGGCAGATCGACGTCCTGGTGCTCAACGGTCCGGGGCCACGTCCGGCGAGCGCCTCGGAGATCGGTCCGGAGGCCACCGCCGAGGCGGTGCAGAACCTGCTTCTGGTGCACCAGAAGCTGGTCGGCGGGGTGCTGCCGGGGATGCGGGAGCGCCGGTGGGGCCGGGTGCTGGCGATCGCCTCCAGCGGTGTCGAGGCACCGATCCCGAACCTCGCGCTGTCCAACATCGGTCGCAGCGCGCTGGCGGCGTACCTGAAGAGCCTGTCGATCGACGTGGCCGACGAGGGCATCACAGCGAACCTGCTGCTGCCCGGCCGGATCGCCACCGACCGGCTGTCGTCGCTGGACAACGCCACGGCGGAGCGCGAGCGCCTGCCGGTGGAGGAGGTCCGGGCCCGCGGCGAAGCGGCCATCCCCGCCAAGCGCTACGGCGAACCCGCCGAGTTCGGTGCCACGGCGGCGTTCCTGTGCAGCGCCCACGCCTCCTACATCACCGGCACCGCGATCCGCTGCGACGGAGGCCTCGTCCCGACGCTGTGATGCGCGCGGCCGGGGTACGGGCCGGAACGCAGAGCGAGGCGTGGGGGGGGGGGGGGCGGGGCGCCGCGCCCCCCCCCCCCCAACCCCCCGCGGGGGGGAGACCCGGGCGCGGGGGGGGGGCCCCCCCCCCCCCCGGGGGGGGGGGGGGGGGGGGCCCCCCCCCGCCCCCCCCCCCCCCCCCCCTCTTCCGCCTCCGGGAGTGTCAGCCGGTGACGGAGTTCAGGGTCGGCAGGTACGCGTTGGCGTGCCCGTCGACGTCGGGGTGGAAGGACTCCTGGATCGGGTTGCTGGGCCCGTTGATCCACTCATCGGAGGAGCAGACGCCGTGCCCGGAGAAGGAGTCCCTCGGGTCGGCGAAGGAGAACCCGGCCGCCGAGGCGCGGTCGGAGATCACCGAGGCGAGCTCGTCGGCGCCCTCGTTGATCCGCTGGCGCTTGTACTCGGAGTAGAAGGGAATTCCGCACTCGCCCATCTCGTTGATGCGCGGGTACCCGACCACCACGACCTTCGCGTTGGGCGCGGCGGCGCGGATGTTGGCGTAGGTGGTGTCGAGCTTGGCGGGCAGTTCGTTCTGGGCCTTCGCGGCCGCGTCGTTGACGGCGTTGTCGCAGCCCTCGTCGGTACCGGCGACGCAGCTGGTGATCACGTCGACGAAGCCGATGTCGTTGCCACCGATGGAAATGGTGACCAGCGTGGTGTCGGCGCTGAGCGAGCCGAGCTGGTCGGCGTTGACGTCGTCGGTGACCGCACCGGAGCAGGCGGCGAAGTTGAAGCTGGCGACACCGTGCGAGTCGGCCCATAACTGCGGATAGGCCTTGGGGCTGCGCAGACAGTCCCCGCTGTCCTCGAAGTAATCCCGGGTTCCGGTTCCCGAGGCGTAGGAATCGCCCAGTGCGACGTAGTTTTCGGCGGTGGTTTCGGAGTCGGAATCAGCTGCGAAGGCCGGGGCGGTGGCCGTGCCGGAGGCGACCGCGCAAACGGTCACCGCACCGATGAGGTACCTTGCGTGACGCATGTTTTCCTCCGTTCGGAGCGCGAAAAACTCCTTCATTCAAAGAACTCCGCGCGGATTTCCGGAGGAATTGGCGAATACCCGCCAGTAACAGGGCGTCGCGGCACTTCGAACATCACCGCGCCAGCCGCGATCGGAACAATTCTCGGTTCCGATTTCGCCGATTTTCCCAATTCCGGCACCTCAGGGAGGCGCTGAACGGGTTCGCAAGACGCACGTACGTTTTGTTCGAATTCGCACGATTGCAGCAGGCGTGAGGCACCTCGGCGTGGCATAGTTCTATGCCTCCCGGCACCCCGTCCCAATGTTTTGAGGAGGGCGTATGACACTCCGGGTTCCCGATCACCACACCGCTTCGGCGGTGCTGTCGCGGGTCGCCGCCGCGGCGCCGGAGGCGTTCGACGACGGCGTGCCCCGCAACCTCATCGACCGCCGTTGGCAGGCGGTCGGCGAACCGGCACCGCAGGTGACCCCGGTGGACGGCACGGTGTTCTCCCAACTGCCCAAGATCGACGCCGGCACCGCGCAGGACGCGGTGCACGCCGCCGCCCGGGCGCACCAGGCCTGGTCTCAGGTCACCTACGACAAGCGACGCGAAGCGGTGATCAGCGCCGTCGAAGCGATGGCGCAGGTCCGCGACGACCTGGCGCTGCTGCTGGCCTGGGAGATCGGCAAGCCCTGGAAGCTCGCCTGCGCCGACGTAGACCGCTGCCTCGACGGCGTGCGCTGGTACGCCGACCACACCGAGCAGATGCTCAACCAGGACGTGGAGGGCGCCCCGTACAAGCGGCAGCCGCTGCCCGGCCCGGTCAGCAACATCGCCAGCTGGAACTACCCGATGAGCGTGCTGGTGCACGCCGAGCTGGTGCAGCTGCTCGCGGGCAACGCGGTGATCGCCAAGACGCCCACCCAGGGCGGCGCGGTGACGCTCACCGTCGCGCACGCGCTGATGGCCCGCGCCGGGCTGCCGGCCACCCTGCTGTCCGGGGACGGTTCGGCGCTGTCCGATCCGCTGGTCCGCTCCCCCGAGGTCGGCGCGCTCGCGTTCGTCGGCGGTCGCTCCAACGGCGGCAAGATCGCCGCGCAGCTGGTCGACACCGGCAAGCGGCACATGCTGGAGCAGGAGGGCCTCAACACCTGGGGCTTGTGGGAGTTCTCCGACTGGGAGGGGTTGAGCGCGCACCTGCGCAAGGGCTTCGAGTACGCCAAGCAGCGCTGCACCGCCTATCCGCGGTTCGTGGTGCAGCGCAAGCTGGTGGACAATTTCCTCGCCACCTACCTCCCGGTGGTCCAGTCGGTGCGCTTCGGCCACCCGCTGGCCACCGAGAACGGCGATCCGCCCGCGCTGGACTTCGGGCCGCTGATCTCGGCGGCGAAGGCGACCGAGCTGGAGGGCCGGGTCGCCGAGGCGCTGCGCCACGGTGCGGTCCCGCTGCACCACGGCGACCGCGCTCAAGGCCACTACTTGGAGGGCCAGGACGTCTCGGCCTACGCGGCTCCGGTGACGCTGCTGGCACCACCCGGTGCCAGCCGGCTCATGCACGAGGAGCCGTTCGGGCCGGTGGACACGGTCGTCGTCGTCGACACCGAGGCGGAGCTGCTGGCGCAGATGAACGCCTCCAACGGCGCCCTCGTGGCCACGATCGCCAGCGACGACGAGTCGTTCGCCGACGAGCTCTCCGAGCACGTCCAGGCGTTCAAGGTCGGCATCAACAAGCCCCGCTCGCGGGGTGACCGGGATGAGCCCTTCGGCGGCCGGGGTGCCTCGTGGAAGGGCGCGTTCGTCGGCGGCCAGCACTTGGTGCACGCGGTGACCCAGGGCCCGCCCGGTGAGCAGCTCTACGGCAACTTCCCGGGTTACCACCGCTATCCGCAGACCTGATTCCGGCGCGAGCGAACGGGGAATCCCGCTGCGGCGGGGTTCCCCGTTCGTTTCCGCGGAGTTCACCGCCGACCCGGCGACCATTCGCGCAGCCGGTGCCGGAACGCGCGAATTCCCCCATTCCGCGTGAATGCGTCTTCGTCGTTGATTACCCGACAAAAGGCCCTGTCAGCTTTGTCGGAATTCTTCGCGCGGCTTAATCTCCTGCCTCCGGGAATTGGTTTTCGCTGGTCGACGCATTCCGACGACTCCGACGGCTGGTACGACCACGTGGCCCCGTCGAAGATCGGCGATTCCGCTGATCCGGCCAACCACGTGGACCACACCCTCACCGATCAGGGCTCGGTGCTGCGCTTCATCGTGGACAACAGGCACCTGGGCCGAATCGGTGAGAACTCCTGGGACACCAGGGCCCACCCGCTGACCGGCATGCTCGACTTCAGCGCACCTCCGCGCTTGGAACCGCTTCTGCTGGACCCGGCCACGCGCGCACGAGCCCTGATCCGCACCCGGGGACGCCGGGCGGCGACCAGCCTCAGCCCGGTGTGTCCGCCGCGGGAGTCCGGAGGAGGTTCTCGGCGAGCTCGCTGGCGTTGCGCCCGCACATCCGTCCCTGGCAGGGGCCGAGTCCGACGCGGCAGGACAAGTTCAACGAGCGGGCGTCGCGCTCAGCGGACGCGCCGTCCCGCAGGGCCTGGTAGGGGACCTCCTCGCAGCGGCAGACCAGCGTCTGCGGGGTGAGCCACTCGTTCCAGTCCTCCCCGATCCTTGTCGCCGAGGCCATCGCGCGCCCGAACCGCCGTCCACACCGGACCACGAGCATGGCTCGGCGAGCGGGCTTTTCCACCTCGCTCCAGGTGGTGGCGCGCACCTGGACGGCTGCGGCCAGCCCGGCGACGGCGCCTTCGGCCGCCGCGGCGCGGGCCCCGGCGATGCCGGTCGTCTCGCCGGCCGCGAACACCCACGGCACCGAGCTGCGCTGGACCCGGTCGACCCGGACGAACCCGTCCTCGATGTCGCATCCCGCTGCCTGGGCGAGTTCCAGGCGCGGCAGGAGGCCGTGGGCGACGCAGATCGCATCCACCGCGACCCTGCGACGCGTGCCCGGGACCGGTCGCCAGCGCGCGTCGAGCTTGGCGACGACGGCCTCCCGGACCCGCGCGTCACCCACCGCCTCCACGACACCCGCCCGCGTCCGGAACTGGGTGTTCCCGACGAGTCGGCGTAGGTAACCGGCGAACCCGGCGAGCTTGTCCCACTGCCCCGCTAGGGTCGGCGCACGCCGCAACCAGGCGGTGGGGCTGCCCGCGTCGAGGACGGCCACCACGTCCGCTCCGACCTCCAGCAGCGATTCGGTCACCGGCAGCAGCAACGGCCCGGCACCCGCGACCAGCACCCGGCTGCCCACCGCGATCCGCTGCCCCTTGGCCAGGGCTTGGGCGGCCCCGGCGGTGAACACCCCGGGCAGCTCCCAGCCGGGGAAGGGCAGCACCCGATCGTGCGCCCCGGTGGCCAGCACCAGCGCGTCGGCGCGGAAGGACTCCCGGCCGTCCGATCCGCTGCGCACGTGGACGGTGTGCCCGTCGAGCCCGCGAACGCTGCCCGACGCGCACCGGATGCGCGGGTGGGCGTGGATCTTCTCCTCGAGGCTCGCGAAACTCCGCTGCTCGCGGCGGATCCGCTGCGGTTCGGCGACGCCGAACTCCTGAGGTGGTGCCTGGTGGAACTGCCCGCCCAGCGAGTTCGACGAGTCGATGAGCAGCACGTCGGCACCGGCGCGAGCGGCGTGCAGCGCGGCGGTCATGCCCGCTGGTCCTGCGCCCACGACCACGACGCTCATGGCGCCTCCCCCGGTCCACGAGTGCTGATCACGTCACCGGCTTCGACCGGCCGCAGGCACGCGCGCACGTCGGGCGTCCCGTTGACCACCAGCACGCACTCGGAGCACACGCCGATCCCGCAGAACAGCCCGCGCCTGCGACGCCGCCCACCGGTCTCCCGCCAGGACGTCAACCCCAGCGACATCAGCACGGCGGCCACCGTCTGACCGGCGCGCGCGACGACGCGGCGCCCGTCGACCTCGACCGTGAAAGCGGACTGGTGGCGCGGTCGCGCGGGGTCCAGGTGGGCCGGAAGCAGGTACGGTCCGGTCAACTCCCGCCACCTCCTGGATCAACACCGGCGGTCGGGTGAAATTGAACTGCCCCAGAACAGATCGCGCATCAATCCATTGGTGTAGCCACGTCAGACATGGGACTGATGCGCGCCGCAGCCGTCGCTGAGCACTCGCCGCGAAGCAGCCGTCCCCGGCAGCCACCGCCTGCGCTGCAGCGGCTGCCGGGGACGGCCTTTCCCTCTCCCGATGGCTCGTGTTGCGGGCAAGTCCTACGGCTGCGGGAACTGCGCCGCGTAGGTCTTCACCGTGTTGGCGATGGCGGCGAAGTTGCGTTCCAGGGCTTGGGCGTCGACGTTGTCGATGGTGTCGCAGGCCTGGTGGTAGCAGGCGTCGAACGCCTCACCGGCCTGGCCGCCCCACTTCTGGGCCTGCTCGGGGGATTTGGTCTGCTCGGCTCCGGTGAAGGTGCCGCCCGCCGGGATGCCGACCTCGATGAACGGGCCGTAGTCGGAGCGGCCGTCGAAGTCGGTGCCCTCCGCCGGTGCGCCCGAAGCTCCCAGCGAATCGTTGAGCAGCTCCTCGATCTGCGCCGAGCCCTCCGGCCCCGGACCCGCGCCGACGCCGTCGGAGTCGTCGCCGTCGTAGGTGAAGTAGCCGGCGTTGGGCGAGCCGACCATGTCGAAGTTGAGGTATGCGGCGATCTTCCCGCGCTCGGCCTCCGGCAGCGTCTCCACGTAGTGGGTGGAGCCGACGAGTCCTTCTTCCTCGGCACCCCAGAAGGCGAAGCGGAGCTTGTTGGTCGGGGTCTCGCCACCGGCCGCGTAGTCCAGCGCGGCCTGCAGGATCGCGGCCGAGCCGGTTCCGTTGTCGTTGATCCCGGGGCCGTCGCCGACGCTGTCGAGGTGGGCGCCGAACATGACGACCTTGTTGGCGTCGCCGCCGGGCGTTTCAGCGATCAGGTTGTAGGTGGGCCCGCCCATCGACTGGAACTCCTGGACCGTCGTGGTGAAGCCGGCCGCGTCGAGCTCGCCCTTGATGTAGTCGAGCGAGGCCCGGTAGGCCGGCGAGCCGGCAGCGCGGTTCCCGCCGTTGGCTCCTGCGATGTTCTGCAGCTCCTGCAGGTGGTCCTGCACGGCCATGACCCCAGCGCGCGGGCTGTCGGTCTCAGCGACGGCCGCGGTGGGCAGCACCAGCGCAGCAGCAGCTGCCAGCGCCGCAGCGGTGGCGAGCATCGGTCGGTTCGGCATCCCGCGATCCCTTCGTCATGGATTCGATCTCGGATCTCGATCGATCTCGTACTCGCCGGGCGAACGTATCCGCGCAGCTCCGGACGCAGACCGTTTTGACCAAAAGTCGCCGAACCCACACGTTTTTCCCGTTTCCCGGCGGGTTTTCACCGCACGCGATCAGTTTCGGGACGTTTCCCGAGGTGGGGCGAGTTCGCTCGCGTTGTTCTCCCGGCTGTGCTGAGGCAAGCTGGACGGGAACGTGGTCCCGGCGCCGCGGCCGACGTGCTGGTGATCGAGCCCGCACGGCAGGCGGGGTCAGGACTGGATAAGGTCCCGGCTTCGGCCGAAGATCATTTTCCCACCACTCACTCCAGGGAGGTACCGCACGTGGAACAGGTGGTCCTGCTCGACGAAGCCGGTCAGGCGATAGGCGTCGAGGACAAGGCGACCGTGCACCACCGGGAGACACCGCTGCACCTGGCGTTCTCCTGCTACGTGTTCAACGACCACGGCGAATTCCTGCTCACCCAGCGGGCTCACCACAAGCGAACCTTCCCCAGCGTCTGGACCAACACCTGCTGCGGCCACCCGGCACCGGAGGAGGAGATGAAGGCCGCCATCACCCGCCGTCTCGGCGAGGAGCTCGGTCTGACCGTGCGCGGGCTCGAACTGGCGCTGCCCGCGTTCCGCTATCACGCCACTATGGACAACGGCGTCGCCGAGAACGAGATGTGCCCGGTGTTCGTGGCTTTCACCGACAGCACCCCGCAACCCAACCCGGACGAGGTCGCCGCGACGCGATGGGTGCGGTGGAAGGAGTTCAGCACCGGCGTGCTCGCCGGCGACACCGAGGTCTCGCCCTGGTGCGCGCTGCAGGTCCGCGAGCTCAGCGAGCTGGGCCCGGAACCCGCGCAGTGGCCCGTCGGCTCCCCGGGCGACCTGCCATCCGCGGCCCGCGTGGCCTGACCTCCCCGAACCCGGAGCAGCCCCGGACTTCCGCGGAGGTCCGGGGCTGTCCTCCGTGCGCTATTCGGCCGCGGCGAGCGGGGTGAGGTCGCGCGCCCAGCTCCACTCGCCGGGTTCGGGCGCTCCGACGAGCTTCATTCCCGCGCCCCGCAGCGTGCGCGCGATCGCGGTGTTGTCGACGTGGGTGTGCGCGGTGAGGGTCGTGATGCCCAGGTCGGCAGCCTGCTCGATGATCTGCTCGGCGATGGCGGTGCCGACGCCGCGACGCTGCCAGTCGTCGCGCACCAGCAGCGCCAGCTCGCCGGTGTTCCCGTCGTACATGAGGTTTCCCATGCCGACGACCTCGCCGTCCGGTCCGAGCGCGAGCAACGACCGGCCGAGGGCCGGCGTCAGCAGCCGTCGCAGTCCGCTCTCGCCCGGTGCCGGGCCCGGGCTGAAGTAGCGGCGGAACCGCGCCGCGCTGGAGCAGCGCTCGTGGAACTCGACGACCAGCGCGACGTCGTCCCGGTCCGCCGGTCGCAAGGTCAGCTCGACGCCGCCGCGCGTGACCGCAGTTCGCTCCACCGGTCGGATCCGGGCGCGGCAGCTGACGGCCAGGTCGACCAGCGCGCGGGCGCGGGCGAATTCCGCAGGTGTGAACGCCCCACCGGGCCGGGTCAGCACGAGCACCCCGCCGCCGGGCTCGGCCAGGCACATCGCGGTCTCGGTGAAGGCTCCGATCTCCAGCGGCGCTTCGGCTTCCTCCTGCCACCGCACGTCGACGTGCCCCAGCAGCGAGCGCAGTCCGCGGGCCAGGTCGGTCCGGCCGTTGACCAGGTCGTTGGCGAGGTTGGCGGTCCTGGTGGGCACGTCGTCGAGTTCGCGGACGTCGGCCCGCGAGGCCGTCACGTCGTACCCTCCGGCGGCCTCGACGACGGCGACCAGTTCGGCGTGCCGGACCTGAGCGGGAACGTGCAGCAGCACCTCGTCGACGGCTCCGCCGGCGACCGGGTGCACCTGCATGGTCCTGATGTCACCGCCGAGCGCCGCCAGCGCCCCGGCCAGCTTGGCCAGCCGCCCGGGCGTGTCCGTCACGCGCGCCCGCAACCGCCACAGGTGCTGCGGCACGAACGCGGCCTCCGGCGCGGTCGGGTCGGCAGCGGGCTCGTCGCCGCCCGTCAGGGCGACGCCCGGTCCCAAGTCGCGGCGCGACCACCACCGCACGGCGCCGACCAGCATCAGGACCGCGCCGAGGGACAGCAGCAGCAACGTCGCCCCGGAGTGGCTGCGCACCCCGGTGACGACCAGGTTCGCCGCACCCGCCGCCAGGAGCAGCACGGCCAGCTCGACGATCTCGCGGGTCCAGTCCCGGGGCGCTCGGCGGTGCTCGCTGGAAGTCATGCCCCCATGCTTCCGCCACCACGTTTCCGCTGGACGAACCCCGATCACACCCGGGTTAACACCCCGAAATCACACTCCCGGGCCCTCCTGGCCCAGGGGCGAATCCGCAGTTCTTCGTCAGGGCGAATCCTGCGGTGTCGCCGCCGCAAGAGTCCAGATCGGGCCGGCTCGGGGTCTTCGAGGGCGGACGGAGCGCTCGACAGGTGGGGTCAGCGGGGCGTTTGGCCGTAGCCGGCGAAGAGGGTGGCGCAGTGGGTGAGCTCGGCGTCCGACAGCAGGGCCGGGTCGCCGAGCTTGGCCGCGGTGAGCCAGAGCTCGCAGAGCCATTCGAGCTGACGCGCCCGGTTGTAGGCCTTGGTGAGGGTGTTGCCGATGGTGACGGTGCCGTGGTTGCGCAGGATGCAGCCGGTCCGGTCGCGCAGCGCCTCGGACATGGACTCCGCCAACGCCGGGGTGCCGAAGGTGGCGTAGTCGGCGACGCGCACCGCACCGCCGAAGTCGGCCAGCTGGTAGTGGACCGCGGGCACCTCGTCGCGCAGCAGCGACAGAGCGGTGGCGTGCAGCGAGTGCGTGTGCACGACCGCTCCGGCACCGTGCTCGGTGTAGGCCGTGAGGTGCATCGGCAGCTCGGAGGTCGGTTTGAGCTCGCCCTCGACGAGCTCACCGCTGAGATCCACCAGCGGGACGTCCACCGGCCGCAGCTGGTCGTACTCGACGCCCGAAGGCGTGACCGCCACCAGGTCTCCGCTGCGCACCGACACGTTGCCGGAGGTGCCCACCACCAGCCGGTCGGAGGTCATCCGCCGGGCGATGTCGATGACCTCGTCGCGCTCCTCGGCCAGACGCACTGCGCTCATCCCTTCCCGCTCAACAAGCCACCCCGGTGCCCTCGTACCCGTCGATCACCGCGACCTTGTCGGCCGACGCCGAACTCGAGTCGAAACGGTAGTCGAGCCACTCACCGGCGAGCTTGCGGGCCAGTTCGAGCCCGATCACGCGCTGCCCGAAGCACAGCACCTGCGCGTTGTTGCTCAGCACCGACCGCTCGACCGAGTAGCTGTCGTGCGCGGTGACCGCCCGGATCCCGGGCACCTTGTTGGCGCTGATGGCCACGCCGAGGCCGGTCCCGCACACCAGCAGCGCGCGGTCGGCCGACCCCTCGGCGACCAGCCGGGCCGCCTGCACGGCCACGTGCGGGTAGGCGGTGTGCTCGTCGTTGCCGACCCCGACGTCGACGACGGAGACGACCCGCGAGTCGTTCTCCAGGTCCTCCTTGAGCGCGTTCTTGTACTCCAGGCCCGCGTCGTCGGAGCCGACGACGACGCGCAACGGCTGCTCGCTCACTGGTCCTCTCCCCCTCCGGAGTGGTTCCCGATCAGTTCTCCGACCCGGGTCAGCACGAGCGCCAGCGACGTCGCGCCCGGGTCCGGTGTTCCCACGCTGCGTTCGGCGAGCGGCCTGGCCCGTCCGGTCCGCGGACGCAGTTCCGCGGTGGCCTCGGCCGCCTTGGTCGCCACTGCTGCGGCGCGCCGCCACGCCACGGCTCCCCCGCTGCCCTCGTCGACGGCGCCGCGGAGCTCCTCCGCGAACGGCACCAGGGCGTCGACCAGGGTCTTGTCGCCGAGCTCGGCTCGGCCGAGCCGCTGGACGGAGGCGAGCGCGGCTTCGGCACCGGCTGCCAGGTCGGCGGCGGTGGCCTCCCGGTGGTCAGGCAGCAGGTCGCCGAAGGAGCGCAGAGCGGCTCCCCACAGCACCCCCGATGTCCCGCCCGCCTTGGACGCCCAGGCGTCACCGGCAGCGACCAGCACGGCCGCCGGTCCCACGCCCTGCGAAGCGGCGGCCTCGGCGGCCTCGATGGCGGCCGAGCTGCCGCGCGTCATGCCGCGCCCGTGGTCGCCGTCGCCCGCGATGGCGTCGAGCCTGCCGAGCTCGTCCTCGTTGTCCCGCAGCAGCTCCGCGATCTCGCGCAACGCGCCGACGACCTCGGCGGAGGTGGCCTGGCCGATCTCCGGAGCGACCACGACCTCCGGCTCGACCAGAACCGGCTCCTCGAATTCGGTGTCCGATGTGGACGATTCGACGGTTCCCCTGCGGTAGGCGGGGGTGTCGGCCGGGGCGAGCCAGAGCCGTTCGAGCTCGTCGTCGAGCCAGGTCAGCGTCAGCGAGCAGCCGGCCATGTCCAGGCTGGTCACCAGCTCCCCGACCTCCGGGGCGACGACCTCCACACCGGCCTCGGCCAGCAGCCGCGACGCGGTGCCCCAAACGACGAACAGCTCCTCGTACTTGGTGGCGCCGAGCCCGTTGAGGATCGCCGTCACCCGCCCTCCCGCAACGGGAGCCTCGGCGAGCAGACCGTCCACCAGCGTCTTCGCCAGTTCCGACGCCGAGGGCATGGGGGTTTCGGACACGCCGGGCTCGCCGTGGATGCCCAGGCCGAGCCCCATCCGCCCGTCGGGGACCTCGAACAGCGGGTGGTCCTGGCCGGGCAGCGTGCAGCCGTCGAAGGCGACGCCGAGGCTGCGGGTGCGCGCGTTGGCGTGCTCGGCGACGCGCACCACCTCGTCGAAGTCGTAGCCCTCCTCGGCCGCCGCGGAGGCGACCTTGAACACCACGAAGTCGCCCACCACGCCGCGGCGCTTGGTCTGCTCTGCTGCCGGCGCGCTGGCCACGTCGTCGGTGACGACCACGTTGTGCGCGCGGATCCCCTCGCGTTGCAGGCGTTCCACGGCCAGCCCGAAGTTCATGTTGTCGCCGGCGTAGTTGCCGAAGGAGAAGATCACCCCGGCTCCCCGGTCGGCCGCGCGGGCCACCGAGTGGGCGTCGGCGGCCGACGGCGAGGTGAAGATGTTACCGATCACGGCACCGTCGGCGAAACCGGGTCCGACCACTCCGCAGAAGGCCGGGTAGTGGCCGGATCCGCCGCCGGTGACCACGGCGACCTTGCCGGCGCGGGCCGGGCGGGAGCGCACCACGCCGCCGGGAACGCGCCGAACGTGATCGGGGTGCGCGGCCACGAATCCGGTGACCATGTCCTCGGTGAAAGTGGCCGGGTCGTCGTACAAGCGCGTCACGTCAGGCCTCCTCGACGGGCGCCCAGTGCGGCCGGGCGCGTTCGATGGCGGTCAGGTAGTCGTGGTAGCCGCGGTCGTAGAACTCCACGGCTCGCGGATCGGGTCGCACGACACGCCGGTCGGCGGCCCACTGGTCGCGGTCGACGGGCTCGCCCAGCGCGTCCCACGCGGTCATCGCCGCGCCCCGGGCGCCGACGCCTTCTTCGTGCGGGACGTGCAGCGAGCGGCCGAGGACGTTGGCGAAGATCTGGCTCCACGCCGCCGATCGGGCACCGCCACCGCAGGCGGCGACCTCGCCGCTGAGCCCGGCGCTCTCCAGGTTGTGCCGCGCGGCGTAGGCGACGGCCTCGCACATCGCGCGCACCAGGTCGGCGGGCGTGGTCTCCAGCGACAGCCCGGTGAACTGGCCGCGCGCCCGCGAGTCGACGAACGGCGCGCGCTCCCCGGACGACGACAGGAACGACAGCGCCGACACCCCGCCGGATCCCGGTTCGCTCTGCGCGAGGAGGGTTTCCAGCTGGTCGACGCTGGAACCGGTCATGGCCAGCACCCAGTCGAGGTTCGCGGTGCCGACCATCGCGGGCATCACCCGCAGGTAGCGCTGCGGGATCGGGGTGGCCAGCCACATCCCGGCGGGCTCGCCGTGCGGGTCGATCACGACCTCGTCGCGCAGCACCTGGCAGCCCAGGGTCGTGCCGATCACCAGGCTGCCGTCGCCGACCTCGCCGACGCCGGAGCCGAAGGCGCACGCAGGCAGGTCGAACGGGCCGGCCGAGACCGGAAGCCCGGACGGGAGGCCGAGTTCGGCGGCCGCTTCGCCGGAGAGCGCGAACAGCTTTCCGACGGGCGTGGTTTCGGCCAGCAAGCGGCGGTGTTCGGCGAGACCGCAGGCCTGCAGCGCTTCGCTGGAGTACTCGCGCGCGGGCACGTCCAGGAACGGCATCGAGGCGTCGGAGGCGTCCACGGTGATCTCACCGGTGAAGCGCTGCACGATCGCGTCCACGCAGTACCCGGCGACGGCGGCGCGCTGCAGGCGCTCTGGTTCGTGCTCGGCGAGGTGCGCCAGCAGCGGCCCGGCCGAGCCGGGGAACATCCCGGACCCGGTGAGCGCGTGCACCTTCCGCTGCACGCCCCCGGATTCCCAGTCGCGCAGCACGTCGGCGGCGCGCGCGTCCAGCCAGGAGATGGCCCGGCCGACGCTGCGCCCGCGCTCGTCCCGCAGCCACAGCCCGTCGCCCTGGCCGGTGATGGCCAGGGCCTGCACGGGTTCGGTGGCCGCGGTCGCGACCTGGCGGACGACTTGGACGACCGAATCGACGACCTCGTCGAGGTCCTGCTCCACCAGGCCGGGTGCGGGCCGGTGCAGGGTGGAGCGCACGCTGCGGGTCAGCTTCGCCGCCCCGTCGCGGCCCAGCAGCGATGCCTTGGTCACCGAGGTGCCGACGTCAACTCCGATGATCATGGCCGCAGGTCCTCGAACTTGGCCAGCACGTCGGGGTTGGCGACGAAGCGCGGCTGCCGCCCGTCGAGGAAGCGCCCGACCTCACCGGCGACGATCTCGGCGGCCCGGTGCGCGGTCTGCCGGGTGGCACCGGCCAGGTGCGGGGTGGTGATCACGTTCGGCGCGTCGAACAGCGGCCAGTCGCGCGGCGGCGGTTCGACGTCGTAGACGTCGACGGCCAGCGCGCCGAGCTTGCCGGAGCGCAGCAGGTCGGGCAGCGGCGCGTAGTCGAGCAGCCCGCCCCGCGCGGAGTTGACCAGCACCGCGCCCTCGGGCAGCAGCTTGAGGTTGTCGGCGTTGAGCAGGTTGCGGGTCTCCGGGGTCAGCCGCGCGTGCAGGCTCACCACCGAGCTGCGCCGCAGGAGCTCTTCCAGCTCGACGAGCTCCACGCCCTCGCCCGCGACGTCGGCAGACTGCACGAACGGGTCCGTGACCAGCACGTTCGACCCGAAGGCGCGCAGCACGCGGGCCACGATGCGCCCGATCGCGCCGTAGCCGACGAGTCCGACCGTGGAGCCGTCGAGCTCGATGCCCGCGTTCTCGTAGGCGTAGTAGTCGCCGCGCCAGTTGCCGTCCTTGAGCTCGGCGTCCGAGCCGGGGATCCGGCGCAGCGCGGCCAGCATCAGGCCCACGGCGAACTCGGCCGCTGCGGCGGCGTTGCGCCCGGGCGCGTAGCTGACGATCACGCCGTTGTCGGTGGCGGCCTGCAGGTCGACGTTGACCGGGCCACCCCGGCAGACGCCGACGAACTTCAGGTTCTCGGCGGCGTTGAGGACGTCGCCGGTGAACGGCGCCATCTGGGTGGCGACGATCTCGTTGTCGCCCAGGGCGTCGAGCAGGCGCTGCTCGGTGCCGCTGGCCTCCTGCACGTTGCCGACCGGGCCGAACGGCTCGACCGGCCACGGCAGCTTCAGCGTCTCGAAGTGCAGTTCGCGCGCGGTCGCGCGGCGCAGGGCGTCGACGAACACCTCGGGGTGCACGAAGTGGTCGCCGGCGGCCAGAACGTTGGTCATCTCCTGGACTCCTTTGTCACGAGGTGCTTCTCGCTCAGCGGGCCTGCGGCAGCGATCCGACCAGTCGCAGCCGCACGTCGTCGAGGTCGGTGGCGATGTGGGTGGCCCCGGCGAGCGCGTCCTCGGCCGGCGGGTAGTCGCCGTTGGGGATCGCCACGACCGTCATCCCCGCTCGGGCGGCTGCGCGCAACCCGTTGCTGGAGTCCTCCACGGCCAGGCAGTCCGCCGGGGCGTGGCCGAGCTTCTCGGCGGCGGCCAGGTACACGTCGGGGCTGGGCTTGCCGCGCGGCACCTCGGCGCTGGAGACGGTCGCGGAGAAGTGCGGTGTCAGCCCGTGCCGGTCGAGCACGGCGTCGATGAGCCGTCGCGGTGCCGAGGAGGCCAGCGCGATGGGTGCGCGGGCGGCGACGTCGGTGACCATCTTCTCCGCGCCCGCCAGCAGCTCGATCTCGCCGTCGTCGAGCGCGGTGATCATGTCGTCGACCACGATCCGCTCGGTCTCCTCGGCGGACTCGGCCGCTTGGCTGAACTCGGCGAGGAACGCCGCCCACTCCGGCGCGCTCATGCCCTGGACCTGCCGGGTCTCCTGCCCGGTCCAGGTGCGGCCGCGAGCGGCGGCGAAGCGGGCCCACATCCGCTCCCACAGGTGCTCGCTCTCGACCAGGACGCCGTCCATGTCGAACACGACCGCGCGATGAGCGCCGTTCGGCCGATCCGGCTGGGTCATACGTACCTCCCACCAATCACTGGTGGACCCAAATTAACACTCAAACCGTTAACTGTCACTAGTCACGTGATACTTCGGCAGGTCTGCGCCGCACCGAGTGCACGGCGAGGCAAGATGAGCGCATGGCGTCCGCACCGAAGAAGCAGTCACCTCGCCTCCAGCGGCAGCAGAAGATCGTCGATCACGTGCTCTCGCAGGGGTTCGCCAGCGCCGCGGAGCTGTCCTCGCTCACCGGGGTCAGCCTGATGACCGTGCACCGCGACCTCGACGACCTGGCCACGCGAGGCCTGCTGCGCAAGTACCACGGCGGGGTCTCGGCCCAGCCGTCCACGGTGTTCGAGTCCAGTTCGGACTTCCGGTTGCACACCCACACCGCCGAGAAGGAAGCGCTGGCCGCCGACGCCCTGCGGTTCATCACCCCCGGCATGTCGGTGATGCTCGACGACTCCACCACGGCGTTGGCGCTGGCCAGGCTGCTTCCCGACGTCGGTCCGCTGACCGTGGTCAGCAACTACCGGCAGGTCCAGGAGGCGCTGCGCGACGTGCCCGACATCCGGCTGATCGGACTGGGCGGCGAGTACTCGCGCACGCACGACTCCTACCTCGGCCTGCCGTGCCAGGAGATGGTCTCGACGTTCTCGGTGGACATCGTGTTCCTGTCGACCTCGGCGATGAACGCCCGCCTCACCTACCACCAGGAGCAGGAGATCGTCCTGGTCAAGCGCGCGATGATGGCCAGCGCCACCACCAAGGTCCTGATGATGGACGCCAGCAAGGTGGCCCGCTCGGCGCTGCACCAGCTCGCCCCGGTCAGCGCCTTCGACCACGTCTTGCTCGCCGGCGACCTCGACGACGCTCTGATCGAGGAGATGCGCGAGCAAACCGAGGTCCGCCTGTCCCCGTTGAGCTGAGCACGGGGGCGGAAACCAGCACGATCTGAAATTCACATCTTGTGCGTTAACTTCAACAGGGTGCATGATGGCCGACATTCGTTGGCTCGGTGCGCGGGAGCGCGCCGATACATCCGACCTTGTTGGAGACAGTGATGTCCCAAACGTCCGCAGCCGGGTCCACCGGACCGGCTGGATTCCTCGACCGCATCGGCATTCCGCGGCAGCTCTTCTGGGGCTTCGTCGCCGTCCTGATCTTCATGATCGGTGACGGCGTGGAGACCACGTTCCTGTCCGACTACCTGCAGCGACCCGAGGGCGGCGCGTTGCCGGGCGCGGTCGCCTCGTTCGCCACGGTCACGCTCTACGGCGTCGCGGCCATGATCGCGGCGTGGTTCTCCGGGACGCTCTCGGCGATCTGGGGTCCGCGCCGGGTGATGTGGCTGGGCGGCGCGTGGTGGGTCGGGTTCGAGTGCCTGTTCCTGTTCGCGGCGCTGCCCTCGCACAACGCCGTGTTCATCGTCGCCACCTACGGCATCCGGGGCCTGGCCTACCCGCTGTTCGCGTTCTCGTTCCTGGCGTGGGCGCAGGTGGCGAGCCCGACCAAGATGCGCGGCTCGGTGGCAGGCTGGTTCTGGTTCGCCTTCACCGGCGGCCTGCCCACGCTGGGCGCCGCGCTGGCAGCGCTGTCGATGGGCGTGTTCGGCCTGAACGACTACCAGACGCTGGTGCTGTCGCTGGCCGTGGTGACGATCGGCGTGCTGCTGGGCTCGTTCGCGGTGCGCGAGGAGCACGGCCTCAAGCCGATCGCCGATGAGACCGTCGAGAACCCGCGCAGCCTCAAGCGCCTCGCCGAGGGCGTGGACATCCTGTGGCGGGACCGCCGGGTGCTGGCGGGCGGCCTGATCCGCATCGTCAACACCGCGCCGCAGTACGGGTTCTTCGCGATGTTCCCGTTCACCTTCGGACCGGCGGCACCCGACGGCGGGTTCCTGAGCGCGGCGCAGGTGGCGTCGCTGGCCTCCATCGCCTACGGCGCGAACATCGCGGCGAACCTGTTCTTCGGCGTGTTCGGCGACCGGTTCGGCTGGCGCCGCACGGTGACCTGGTTCGGTTGCGTGGGTTGTGCGATCGCCACTCCGCTCTGGTACTTCAGCTCGATGGCCTCGCAGAGCTTCGCCGTGGCGGCGACCTTCGGCGTGGTCTACGGCCTGGTGCTGGCCGGTTTCGTGCCGCTGTCGGCGCTGATGCCGTCGATGGTCGCCGCCAAGGACAAGGGTTCCGCGCTGGCGGTGCTGAACTTCGGCGCGGGCGGCGCGGCGTTCGTCGGCCCGGTCGTGGTGACGGTGCTGTACCCGCTGGTCGGCGGCGGTGGCGCGACGATCGTGTTCTGCCTGATGTACCTGGCGGTGGGCCTGCTGTCGCTGCGGATGAAGGACGACAGCGACCCGGGCGAGCAGCGCGCCTCACGCGCCGGTGCGCCCGAGGCCGCCGGGGCTTCGGCCTAGGGCACGCTGAAGGTCCTGATCAGGCCGTCGTCCGCGAGGGCGACGGCCTGACGTCCGTCCGGGGTCAGCGCGGGCTGGCCTTCCACCGGCCCGAGCACCACCGCACCCTCGGGCCGGTGGATCTCCAGGAGTCCGTCGGCGTTGCGCACGGCGACCACCGGCCCGGGGGCGATGGCCGGATCGGAGATCGCGTCGGCGTCGATGGTGCGCACCCGCTTCCACCCCGCGCTCTCGGCCAGCACGACGAGATCGCCGCCCGAGTCCCGGAAAGCAGCGAAACCGCTGGTCGCGGCGATGGCTCCGGCCGGCTCCTCGGAGGCGGCAACTGGTTGCCCGCAACCGGATCCGGTGAGCCGCCAGTGCGCCGTCCCGCCCCGCGACGCGGCCAGCACGTGGATCTCGCCGCTTCTGGCGACCACCGCCGACACCACGTCGTCGACGTCGGAACCGCCGAGCCGGCACCAGCCTCCGGAGTCGTGAACGCTCACCCCGCCGCCCTGGTCCCGGACGGCCACCACCACGCTTCCCCGCACCGTCACCGCTGACGGCGGACCGAGGTCCACACCTGGTTCCCGAGATGGTGGCGCGCCGAGCGGAATCCACGGCTCGTCACCGGTTTTGAGCCACACCGCTCCCGATTCGCGCTCCTGGACCACCAGCCGCTCCGGATCGGCGAAGGCCACCGACCCCTCGCGCGGGACGAAACCCGGTGTGTCCACAACGGACTCGACGCCGGAGTCGACCAGCACCAGCTGGTTTCCGCGGACGTGCGCGCGCCGTCCGGTGGTCGCCCAGCGCGTTCCCCACGGGCGGCGCGGGCGCATCCCGGCCAGCCAGGCGGCGTACGGTTCGCCGAGGCCGACCTGCGGGTCGTGCCCGGCGTAGCGGGCGAAGACCGCGCGCTTGTCGGCCACCACCCGCTCCGGGAGGTTCGGCGGTGCGTCGGCGATGTTGTAGTCGCGGTAGTGCAGCAGCGGCAGATCGGTTCCGCGCAGCGCGGTTTCGGTGAACCGGGCGGTGGCCACGTGGTCGGGGTGGTCGTGCGCGCTCCCCCACTGCTGCTGGTGGCGCGGGTCCGGTCGCGGGTCCTGCGTGCGGACCAGCGTCGGCGCGAACTCCTCCCGGACCCGGACCAGCGAGGCGATCACCGAACGGCGGTCGTGGCTGGTCACCCGCACGGGCGAGCCCGTCGCGGGGATCGTGCGCACGCGGTGCGCGGGGTCCTGCCAGAGCCTGCTCAGCGCGTGCCGGGAGGCCGGGTCGTTGTCGTCGGGCAGGCCCAGGAACACCAGGCCCACGGCCGGTCGCTGCCGCAGCCGCTGCAGCTCGGCCTGCCGTCCTCCGGGCAGGTCCAGCGCCGACCGGGTCCAGTCGTCGGCGACGCCGGCCATCGCCGCGAACGCCGCGCGGGCACCGGCCTGGCGGCTCGCCGCGTAGTCCGCGGGCGGCTGCACGTCGCTCTCGCCCGCGGTGAGGAACGCCGTCGTCACGCGGGCGCCCGAGCGGATCGCCAGGGCGAGGTCGGGGCTCATGAACAGCATGTCGTCGTCGGGGTGCGCCACGACGTGCAGGTGCGACGGCCGCGGCGAACCGGCCGCCGCACCCGAGACGACCAGCACCATCGCGACCGCCAGCAGCACCGCAGCGGTCCTCATCGCGACCGCCTCCACGAGGTCACCAGCGCCACCAGCGCTCCGGCGACGAGCAGCAGCAGCCCCGTCCTGGCACCCGGTGGTGCCCACGACAGCGTCACCGCGCCGCCGGCGACGTCCCGGGGGATCCGCACGGTCAGCAGGCCGGCGTCGGTCGCGGTGACCGGGACCTCACGACCGTTCACGGCGGCCCGGTAGCCGGGCCAGGACAGCCGCGCGAACACGAGATCGCCGCTGCCGGTGAACCGGACGACTTCGGTGCGGGCGTTGCGCTGCACGTCCTCGATCACCCGGACACCGCGAGCCGCGCTCACCCGGCCGCCCGGCCACGGGACCGGCTTGGCCCGGGTCAGGACCGAGACCTCCGCGCTCCGGTGCGTGATGCGCCATCCCGGTGGGGCGTCGGTGACCTCGCGGAGCCGTCGCTGCACCACGACGTGGGTGGCCTTGAGCTGATCGGCGAGCCGATCAGGACCCCACAGCCGGTCGTAGGCGTGCGGGCAGGTGGCGCCGAAGTAGTTCAGGCACAACGCCAGGTGCATCGCGTCGTGGCCGATCCCGGTGTAGGACACCAGACTCGCCACGCCCGCGGCCGCGGGCATGTTGCCCAGCAGCAGGTGCGACCACGCGGAGCGGTCGGCGATCTCCTCGGGCGGGATCAGCTCGCGCGCGGCCACCTGCACCACCGTTCCGCCGCGCAGGTCCGCGTGGTCCCGGCGCAGGGCCGCGACGTCGGTCGGGAAGTTGTAGTTCGCGACGTCCCGGTTGATCGGGAACCACAGCAGCTGCAGACCCAGCACCAGCGCGGTGCCCAGGTGCAGCACCACGAACGGTCTCGCGCGCAGCGCGCACACCAGCAGCACGGCGACCAGCACCAGCCCGATGACGTGCTTGGGCGCCTGGGCGGGCCAGGCCGCGATCGCGAGATAGCCGCCCAGCAGCACCAGCAGTGCCGACGCCGCGGCCCGCGACCGAGCGCGGTCCCGGCGCAGTCCAGCCGACAGCGCCACCGCCAGCAGCACCACCACCGCGAGGTGCAGGACCGCGATGTGCCGCAGCGGCCAGCGGAACATCCACACGTTCGACGGCCCCAGGCACAGCAGCGCGTAGCAACCCGCTACGACGAGCACCCCGACGCACCGCCGCCACGGCATCGCGCGCCAGTGCAACCAGGGAAGCAGCGGAACCGCGAACCACGCGAGGAAGGTGGCCGGAACGCTCATCCGGTAGTCGCCGAAGGAGATGATCTGCGGCAGGAACGCGGGCGTGCTCGCGTTGAGCAGGTCACCGACTCCGGGCACCAGCAGGCCCGAGTTGAACAGCTCGCGCCCGGACCGCCAGCCCACCGCCGAAGTGGCCAGCACCGGCCAGAACACCAGCGGCAGGCACAGCGCCACCGACGCGCCGATCGCGAGCAGCCGGCGCGGCCCGAACTCCACCGCCAGCGCCGCGAAGACCAGGCACAACGCGAGCAAGCCGTACGGGTCGCCGGCCGAGACGCACAGGTAGCACAGCACGAACGGCAGCAGCGCAGGCGCGCCGTCGGCGACGTGGCGGCGCAGCGCCCACCACGCCCACGGCAGCCACGCGAAGCCCATCAGGCCACCGGCCCAGCTCGCGGCCTGGAAGTGCAGCACGAACCCCGACACCGGCAGCGCCACCGACACCGCCGACGCCGCAGCGGGTTTCGCGCCATGCCCGCGGCACAGCAGGAAGGTGCCGACCGCCAGCAGCACCAGGAACTGGATCTTCACCACCGCCGCCGCGACCGCCAGGTCACCGATCAGCGCGACCAGCGCGAAGTCCAGCAGGTGCACCGGGTTCCAGATCCCGAACAGCGACTCGGCCGCGAGGTTCCCGCCCATCCACGAGTCCGGTTCCAGGCCGAGCGCCCACTGGCCGGACAGCAGCCGCTCGCCGAGCCGGTGCCACATCGGCAGGAACTGCGCCGCGCTGTCGTCGGCGAAGTAGAACGAGGGGTTGACCAGCAGCGGCATCGATGCGAGCCCGGCGGTCGCCAGCGCGACTCCGGCCGCAGCGCGCCACTCACGTCCGGACCTGCGGGTCAAGGCCGCACGACTGGCCACGAACGTCACCGGGACCAGCGCGAACCCCACCAGCGGCGCCAGCCTCGGATCGACGCCGAACACGGTGACCGCCAGCGCCACCGCCGCGGTGCTCACGCCCAGCAGCACCGCGCTCGCCAGCGGGAACAGCAGCAGCGAACGCCCGGTCGGTGGCACCCGGAAGGTGAACCGGCAGTTCAGCGCGTACGAGCACAGGGTCGCCGCGGCGGTGGCCAGCACGTGCGCCAGCAGGTACGGCAGGACCAGCCACAACGCGAGGTACACCGCCCAGTGCACGGAGGTGTTCGCCCCGCCCACCAGCGCGAACCGGCCGAACTGCGAGGCGCTGATCCGCCGCCACATCACGACACCAGCTCCGCGGTGCGCAACCGGTGCTCGCCCGCGAACGCGTTCGGCAGCGGACTGGACTCCTTGACCACGTAGTGCGGCCTGCGACGCGCCTCGGCGCAGGTGCGGCCGAGGTACTCGCCCAGCACGCCGAGCAGGAACACCTGGACGCCGCCGAGCCCGAGAAGCGCTGCGGCCCAGCGCTGTTGGCCCTCCACCAGGGTCCCGGCGGCGCAGGCGAACGCGGCCGTGAGCAGTCCGAGGAGCAGCGCGGGCCGCAACGGCTTGTCGTTGAACGAGGTCAGCCCGTCGATGCCGTGGTCGACCAGTGCAGCCAGCCGCCACCGCGACTCACCGGTCTCGCGGGGCACGTCCCGGTAGGTGACGTACCCGGTGTCGAAGCCGATCCAGGCGAACAGGCCCTTGGAGAAGCGGTGCTGCTCGGGCAGCGAGACCAGGGCGTCCACCGCGCGCCGCGACAGCACCCGGAAGTCCCCGGCCCCGTCCTGCAACCGCACGTCCAGCCACCTCCGCGAGAGCCGGTAGTAGGTGCGGGACAACGCGGTCCGCCAGGCGGTTTCACCGGAGCGGCTGCGCCGGGCTACGACCTGGTCGTAGCCGGTGTCGAGCAGCACCAGCATCCGCGGCAGCAGGCCCGGCGGGTGCTGCAGGTCCGCGTCGAGCAGCGCGACCCGGCTGCCGCGCGCGTGCCGCAGCCCGCACAGCATCGCCGGTTCCTTGCCGAAGTTGCGGCTCAGCGACACGTACCGGAACCGGGGGTCGTGCTCGCTGAGGCGCCGCGCCTCGGACAACGTGCGGTCGGTGCTGCCGTCGTCGACCAGGATCACCTCGTAATCCCGGACCACTCCGGCCAGCGCCTCCACCAGCGCGTCGTGCAGCCGTTGCAAACCGTGCTCCTCGTTGAAGCACGGCACCACCATCGACAGGTACATGGGGCAGTTCTCACCGTTCCTGGGCCGACGCCCGCGCACCGGAGCACCCGGAATCCGCTGCGGGCCTTGCGCGATCACCGGAACCCTGCCCTCCGCAAGGCACCCCACCCCCTCCCAACACACCGGCGAATCCCCCGTCCCGGTGCCGAATCCCCGCGGAGGAACGCGATTTCAATGGAAATCAGAACCCGGACTTCCACTGAAATCGGAGACTCGATTTCCATTGAGATCGGGTCAGCGGGTGCCAGCGGTCCCGGCGGTGGCGAGCTCTGGACCTGGTGCGGCACGGGGGTGTGCGTGATGGCAGGCTGGTTCGCATGTCGTCCGCATCGTTTCCTCGCCGGAGCGCACGCACGCAGGGGTTCAGCCTGGGTGCGCCTCGTAACTTCACCGTCGTCGGCGGCGGTGCGCGCGTCCTGTTCCTGCGCTCGTCCAGCGGCACCGACAGCACCACGGCCCTGTGGGCGCTGGAGACCGCCACCGGGACCGAGCGGCTGCTGGTCGACCCGGCGACGCTGCAGGCGGGCGAGCAGGTCAGCGCCGAGGAGCAGGCCCGGCGGGAACGCGCCCGGGAACGAGCCACCGGCATCACCGGGTACAGCACCGACCGCGCCGGTGCGCTGGTCGTGTTCACCCTGTCCGACCGGCTGTTCGCCGTCGACGCCGGCACCGGCGATGCCCGCGAGCTGCCGGTCCAGCAGCCGGTCGCCGATCCGCGCCCCTCCCCCTGCGGGAACCGGATCGCCTACCTCTCCGGTGGTTCGCTGCGGGTGATCGAGGCCGACGGCTCCGGTGACCGCGCCCTGGTCGAGCCCGACGGTGAGAACGTCACCTGGGGCGCGGCGGAGTTCATCGCCGCCGAGGAGATGGACCGCCACCGCGGCTACTGGTGGGCCCCGGACGGCGAGGAACTGCTGGTCGCACGCGTGGACGAGTCGCCGGTGCGGCACTGGTACCTGGGCGACCCCGCCCATCCCGACCGCGTGCCGGTCGCCACCCGCTACCCCGCCGCGGGCACCGCCAACGCCGAGGTCTCGCTGTTCGCGATCGACCTGCGCGGCGAGCGCGTCGCGATCGAGTGGGACCGACGAGCGCACCCGTACCTGGTCACCGCGCACTGGTCGCGGCACGGCAGTCCGCTGATCGCGGTGCAGACCCGGGACCAGCGCACCCAGCTGGTGCTCGCGGTCGACACCGGGTCGGGCACCACCAGCGAGATCCACCGCGACACCGACCCGCAGTGGATCGACATCAAGCCGGGCTGGCCGTCGTGGACGCCGGGCGGCGAGCTCGTGCGCGTCGACGCCGCCGAAGGGGCCTACCGCCTGGTCGTCGGGGACCGGCCGTGGACGTCAGCGCGGCTGCAGGTGCGGGGCGTCCTCGACGTCGGTGCCGAGGACGTGCTGGTCTCCGGCACCGAGGACGACCCGGCCGAGGTTCACCTCTACCGCGTTACCGCCACCGGGCACGAGCGTTTGACCAGCGATTCCGGCGTGCACACCGGTACTCGCGGCGGTGACGTGCTGGTCGTGGCCACCAGCTCCCTGGACCGTCCGCGCACCGGCGTGGTGGTGCGGCGGGGAACCGAGACGATCGCCGAGATCGCCAACCACGCCGAGGAGCACGGCCTGGACCTCAACGTCCGCCTGCTGCGGCTGGGTGAGCGCGAGCTGCGCAGCGCCCTGCTGCTGCCCAGCAGCTACACGCCCGAGGACGGACCGCTGCCGGTGCTGCTGGACCCCTACGGCGGTCCGCACGCCCAGCGGGTGCTGGCCCGCCAGCAGGGCTACCTGACTTCGCAGTGGTTCGCCGACCAGGGCTTCGCGGTGCTGGTCGTCGACGGTCGCGGGATGGCCGGGCGCGGGCCGGACTGGGATCGCGCCATCGCCGGTGACCTGGCAGGTCCGCCGCTGCAGGACCAGGTCGACGCCCTGCACGCGGCCGCCGCCGAGCACCCCGAGCTGGACCTCGACCGGGTCGCGATCCGCGGCTGGTCGTTCGGCGGTTACCTCGCGGGCCTGGCGGTGCTGCGCCGCCCGGACGTCTTCCACGCCGCGATCGTCGGGGCGGGGGTCGTGGACTGGCGGCTCTACGACACCCACTACACCGAGCGCTACCTGGGAGACCCGAGCACCGCGCCGGAGGTCTACGAGGCCAACTCGCTGCTGCACGACGCGCCGAAGCTGGAACGACCGATGCTGATCGTGCACGGCACGGTCGACGACAACGTCGTGCTCGCCCACGGCCTGCGCTTGTCGGCGGCCTTGACGGCGGCGGCCCGCCCGCACTCGGTGCTCCCGCTGGCGGGTGTCAGCCACATGCCCACCGACGAGACGACCAGCGAGAACCTCCTGGTCATGCAGGTCGACTTCCTGCGCAAGTCCTTGCAGCGCTAGGACTTCTGGGGCAGCACCGCCACGAGTTGGAAACCGCCGTCCTCGGACGGGCCCGCGTCCAGTTCGCCGCCGGCCATCCGGATCCGCTCGGACAGGCCCGCCAGGCCCGCACCCCCGGCGAGTTCGGTGATGGGCTCCTGCCCGGAGTCCGGGGCGTCGTTGGTGACGACGATGCGCAGCGCGTCGGCGCGGCTGCTCAGGTCCACCCTGACCCCGGCACCCGGCGCGTGCTTGGAGGCGTTGGTCAGGGCTTCCTGCACCACCCGGTAGGCGGCCCGTTCGACCGCGCCCGGGACCTCGTGGTGGTCCAGCTCGCCGGTGAGTTCCACCTCCACCCCGGACGCGCGGGCCTGCCCGACCAGGTCGGAGATCGTCTGCACCGAGCCTTCCGCGCCGGCGGTTCCCAGCCCGAGGGTCGAGCGCATCTCGTCCAGGGCGTGCTTGGCCAGGCCGCGCACCCGGGTCGCGGCTTCGCGCACGGCCGGTTCCTCGCTGGTCGCGCCGAGGGCCGCCGATTCGACCGCGATCAGCGTGACGTGGTGGCCGACGGCGTCGTGGATCTCCCGGGCGATGCGGGCGCGTTCTTCGGCGCGCGCCATCTCGGCCTTGGCCTGCGCCACGACCTCGCTGGCGGCGGCGAGCCGCTGCAGGCTCTCGGCGAGCTGCTCGCGCAGCGCCACCAGCATCCCGAGCGCGGCGGGCGCACCGGCCGACAGCACCACGAAGCCCAGCGTCAGCAGGATCGAACCCGGCGTCAGCGACTGCGTGATCAGGACCGGAGCGACGGCGACCACGCAGGTCAGCAGCACCCACCCGGCCAGTTCGCGCAGCTGCGGGTGCATCCGCCCGAGCCGGAACACCGCCACCAGGAGCGCCGCCCAGCCCAGCCCACCGGCCATCGCGGGCATGCACAGCAGCACCGCGAGCCTCGGCCACCGGTGCCGCAGCGGCAGCAGCAGCGCCGCGGCCAGCCCGGAGACGACCTTGTAACCGAAGGGGTCGGGTGCGGCGAGGACCGCGGCGACGGGCAAACCGACGGCGAGGAGCTCCAGGGCCCAGAACCGCCAGTTCACGCTCTTCACCGCTCACCCCCGACGCCGGCCACCCGCTGGGCGATCAGCGCGGCCTGCACGCGGTTCTGCGCGCCCAGCTTGGTCAGCACCGTCGAGACGTAGCTCTTGACCGTGGCCTCGGTCAGTCCCAGCCGGGTTCCGATGTCGGCGTTGGAGCGCCCGTCGGCCAGCAGCTGCAGCACCTGCTGCTCCCGCCCGGACAGGGCCTTGACCAGGCTCGTCTCGCGGGCGTTGTCGCTGGTGATGCGCAGCCGGGGCAGCAGTCGCGCGGTGATCCGCGGGTCGAGCACGGCACCCCCGGAGGCCAGGTCCTGCACCGCGCGCACCAGGACCTCCGGTTCGGCGTCCTTGAGCAGGAATCCCTGGGCGCCGAACCGCAGCGCCTCGGTCACGTAGTCGTCGAGGTCGAAGGTGGTCAGCATCGCGGCCACCGGCGGTTCGGGCAGCTGCACCAGTTCGCGCAGCGCAGCGAGCCCGTCGGTGCCCGGCATCTGGACGTCGATCAGGGCCACGTGCGGACGGTGCGCGCGCACCTCGGACAGCAGGCCGCGTCCGTCACCGGCCTCGGACACCACCTCGATGGTGCCGCCGCTCTCCAGCAGGACCTTGAGGCCGCGTCGCAGCATGGGCTCGTCGTCGGCCAGCACGACGCGGATCGGCCCGTCGCCGTCGGTTGCCGCCACCTCTCGGTTCACCTCCGCTGTTCCCGAGGGTCGCCAGCAGACTAACGGGAACGCAGGCCCGCAGCGCACGCACCACCCGCGCGCAACCGGATCACCGCTTTCCCTTCGCCTTGCGTTCGCGGACTCGGACCGAGATGCGGACCGGGCTGCCGACGAAGCCGAAGGTCTCGCGGAACTTGCGCTCCAGGAAGCGCCGGTAACCGGCCTCCAGGAAGCCGGTGGTGAACAGCACGATCGTCGGCGGCCGGGTCTGCGCCTGCGTGGCGAAGAGGATCTTCGGCTGGCGACCGCTGCGCACCGGCGGCGGGTTGGACGCGACGAGCTCGTTGAGCCAGCCGTTGAGCCGGCCGGTGGGCACCCGGGTGTCCCAGGAGTCCAGGGCGGTGCGCAGCGTCGGCGCCAGCTTGGCCACCGAGCGGCCGGTCAGCGCGGAGACGTTGACGCGCTCGGCCCAGCGCACCCGCACCAGCTCGCGGTCGATCTCCTTCTCCAGCTGGTGGCGGCGGTCCTCGTCGACCTTGTCCCACTTGTTGTAGGCCAGCACCAGCGCGCGGCCCGCCTCGACCACCATCGTGATCACCCGCAGGTCCTGCTCGCTGATCGGCTCCGAGCCGTCGACCAGCACGATCGCGACCTCGGCCGCCTCGATGGCGGCCTTGGTACGCAGCGAGGCGTAGTACTCGGTGCCGCTGGCGGTCTTGACCCGCTTGCGCAGCCCGGCGGTGTCGACGAAGCGCCACACCTGGTCGTCGAGCTCGACCAGCGAGTCGACCGGGTCGACGGTGGTGCCCGCGACGTCGTGCACGACGGAGCGGTCCTCACCGGTGAGCTTGTTGAGCAGGCTGGACTTGCCGACGTTGGGCTTGCCGACCAGCGCGACCCGGCGCGGGCCGCCGGTGGCGCCGAAGACCTCGCGCGGGGTTTCCGGCAGGGCTTCGAGCACCTTGTCCAGCAGGTCGCCCGAGCCGCGACCGTGCAGACCGCTGACCGGCATCGGCTCGCCCAGGCCCAGCGACCACAGCGCGTGCACGTCGGCGACGCCGCGCTCGTCGTCGACCTTGTTGGCCACCACGATCACCGGCCGCTTCGAGCGGCGCAGCACCCGGGCCACGGCTTCCTCGGTGGCGGTGGCGCCGACCTTGGCGTCGACGACCAGCACGATCGCGTCGGCGGTGTGCATGGCCATCTCGGCCTGCGCCGCCACCGAGCTCTGCAGGCCCTTGGCGTCGGGTTCCCAACCACCGGTGTCGACCACCGTGAAGCGGCGGCCGTTCCACAGCGCGTCGTAGGCGACGCGGTCCCGGGTCACGCCCGGGGTGTCCTGCACGACGGCCTCACGACGTCCTAGCAGTCGGTTGACCAGGGTGGACTTGCCCACGTTGGGGCGTCCGACCACGGCCAGCACCGGCTGCGGCTTCGGCGGCGCCTCATCGCCCTCGGCGGCGGCCTCGTCGAATTCCGCCCATTCGGACTCGTCGGACCACGTGCCGTCCAGGCCCTCCAGCGACTCGTCGGTCACGCTCGTTTACCTCTCACGTCGTCAATGGTCCGGTCGGCGACCAGCCGATCCAACTCGGCGATCAGCTCGACCAGTTCGGTGCGCACGGTTTCGGTCGCCGTCACCAGCCCGGCGCGGCCCTTGCCGCCCGCCGGGGAAATCGGCTCCCCGAACAACACGTCGATCCTGGGTAACAGCCTACGGCCCGCCCCGTCGGGACGTCGGGTGCCCCGGCAGGCCACCGGCAGGATCTGCGCGCCGGAGGCGCGCGCCAGCCACGCGGCCCCGTGCTGGGCGTTGTCGACGTCGCCGGAACCGCGGGTGCCCTCGGGGAAGACCCCGACCAGCCCGCCGCCCTTGAGCACCCGCACCGCCGTCAGCAGCGGAGTGCGGTCGGCCTCACCGCGCCGGACGCCGATCTGCCCGATGCGGGTCAGGAACCAGCCCAGCGCACCGCTGAACATCTCCTGCTTGATCAGGAACACCGCCGGACGCGGGACCATTCCCAGCAGCAGCGGCCCGTCCAGCAGCGAGCTGTGGTTGGCCACCAGCACGACCGGCCCGCTGCGCGGGACCCGGTCCTTGCCGTGCACCTTCACCCGGAACGGCAGGCGCAGCGGCCAGCGGGAGATCCACTGGGCGATCCGGTGCAGCCACGCCCAGGCGCCCTCGGGCAGTTGCGCGCTCAAGCCGCACCCACCAGCAGCCCGCGCGATTCGACGAGCTTGGTGAGCTGTTCGAGCACGCCGGCGATGTCGAGGTCGGTGCTGTCGAGCTCCACGGCGTCGTCGGCCTGCCGCAGCGGCGCCACCTTGCGGCCGGAGTCCAGCGCGTCGCGGCGTTGCACGTCGGCGTGGGTGCGCCGCAGGTCGCCGTCGCGGCCGTCGGAGACGTCCTGGGCGGTGCGGCGCGCGGCTCGCGCGTCGGCGGAGGCCGTCAGGTACACCTTCAGGCCCGCGTCGGGCACCACGACCGTGCCGATGTCGCGGCCTTCGACGACCATGCCGCCCGGCTCGCTCATCGCCCGGGCGATGAGCTCGCGCTGCAGCGCGACCAGCAGCTCGCGGACCTCAGGCACCGCGGAGACGGCCGACACGGCCCCGGTGACCTCCGGGCCGCGGATCGCGCCCTCCACCTCGGCACCGTCGAGCTGCACGGCCGGCGCCAGCGGGTCGGTGCCCATGCTCAGCTCGACGGCGCGCGCCACCCGGACCACCTCGGCGGCGTCGGCGGGGTCGACCCCGGCGCGCAGCACCGCGAGCGTCACCGCCCGGTACATGGCACCGGTGTCGAGGTAGGTCGCGCCGAGCGCCGCCGCCAACTTCTTCGACACCGTGGACTTGCCGGTGCCCGACGGTCCGTCGAGAGCCACCACTCCACGAAGCCTGGCCTGCGCCACGTCGCCGTTCCTCCCCGCGTCGAATGCCGTCCCGGCCGATCGCCGGAACCAACCAACCATTCTGCCTGGCCGCCACCCGCGAATCCCAATCGCACCCGGTTGCCGATCGGAACCGGACCGAGACCTCGACAGCGGTCTGGGGGATCAAGGAATAGACACGAAGACCTTTAGGGTTAAAAAGGTGGACGTAACTGTGACTCCGCTGCCGGGGCTCGGCACGCGCCAGGACTTCACCACTGGATCCGGTCACCGAGTCGGGGTGATCACCTACCGGGACGGGCGGTTCGAGCTGATCGTCTCCGACCACGAGGACCCGGACAAGGTCGCCGCCTCGGTGGAGCTGACCAGCACCGAGACCAGCACGCTGGCCGGCCTGCTGGGGGCTCCGCAGCTGGTGTCGAAGCTCTCCGAGCAGCAGCGGGAGGTCGCCGGGGTGACCACCTGGCAGCTGCCGGTGCCCGCCGGTTCGCCCTACGCGGGACGCGAGCTCGGTGACACCGAGATGCGCACCCGCACCTCGGTGTCGATCGTCGCGGTGGTGCGCGACGGCGTCGTCCACCCGTCGCCGCGGCCGGACTTCGTCTTCGCCTCCGGTGACCTGGTGGTCGTGGTCGGCACGGCCGACGGGCTGCGCGCCGCCGAGGAGATCCTCACCCAGGGCTGAACGGACAGCGCAGCGGAGGTCGACGCCGACCGACCGTCACAACTCCATACGCAGGGAACACGCGAGAGGAAACACGGTGCACGACACGGCGATCTCCCTTATCGAGCTGGGAGCGGTGTTCTTCGGTCTCGGCATCCTCGGGAGGCTCGCGTGGAAGATCGGCATATCCCCGATCCCGCTGTACCTGCTGGGTGGAGTCGCGTTCGGCACCGGCGGCCTGGTCCCGCTGCACGGCATCCAGCCCTTCACCCACATCGCCTCCGAGATCGGCGTGGTGCTCCTGCTGCTGTTACTCGGGCTGGAGTACTCGGCGGGTGAGCTGGTCACCGGCCTGCGCCGGTCCTGGGTGGCCGGGCTGGTCGACATCGTGCTCAACGCCGCGCCCGGCGCCCTGGTGGCGCTGGCGCTGGGCTGGGGACCGATCGGCGCGCTGGCGATGGCCGGTGTCACCTACATCTCCTCCTCGGGCATCGTCGCCAAGGTGCTCGGCGACCTGGGCAGGCTCGGCAACCGGGAGACACCGGTGATCCTGTCGATCCTGGTCTTCGAAGACCTCGCGATGGCCGTCTACCTGCCGATCCTCACCGCGCTGCTGGCGGGTGTGAGCTTCATCGGCGGGCTGACCGCGGTGGGCATCTCGCTGCTGGTGATCACCGTCGTGCTGGTGATCGCGCTGCGCTTCGGCAAGTACGTCTCGGCGATCGTGGACAGCCCCGATCCGGAGGTCTTCCTGCTGCGCCTGCTGGGCGCCGCGCTGCTGGTGGCCGGGCTGGCCTCCGAGCTGCAGGTGTCGGCGGCGGTCGGCGCATTCCTGCTGGGCATCGCGATCTCCGGATCCACCGCGCAGAACGCGACCCGCATGCTCGAACCGCTGCGCGACCTGTTCGCGGCGGTGTTCTTCGTGGTCTTCGGCCTCAACACCGACCCGGTGGAGATCCCGCCGGTGCTGCCGATCGCGCTGGGCCTGGCCGCGCTGACCTGCCTGACGAAGGTGCTCACCGGCTGGATCGCGGCCCGCATGCAGGGCGTGGCCCGGATGGGCCGGCTTCGCGCGGGCGCGGCGCTGGTGGCGCGCGGCGAGTTCTCCATCGTCATCGCGGGCCTGGCGGTCTCCTCCGGTGCGGTGGACGGCGAGCTGGCTGCCCTGGCCACGGCCTACGTCCTGCTCATGGCCATCATCGGCCCGGTCGCGGCCCGCGTCGTCGAGCCCCTCGCGCGGGCGGTCCTGGTCCGCAAGCCGCAGACGGTCTGAGAACGCGAGAAGCCGCGGCCGGGAGTTCCCGACCGCGGCTTCTCGCGAGAGCTCACATGCCGACGATCTTGTACAGCGAGCCGACTTCCTGGCGGTTGAGCGGCCGGATGGCGCCCGGGCGCTCGGTGGTGAGCTGCACGTCGCCGATGCGGGTGCGCACCAGGCGCTGCACCGGGTGGCCGACGTGCTTGAGCAGCCGGCGCACGATGCGCTTGCGGCCCTCGTGCAGCACGATCTCCACCAGCGCGCGGTTCTGGTTCTGGTCGACCAGCTTGAAGCGGTCCACCTTCACCGGGCCGTCCTCCAGCTCGACGCCCGCGCGCAGCCGCTGACCGAGGTCCTTCGGGATCGGCCCGAGCACCTCCGCCATGTAGGTCTTGCGGACCTTGTAGGACGGGTGCATCAGCCGGTTGGCGAGCTCGCCGTCGTTGGTGATCAGCAGCAGGCCCTCGGTGTCCTGGTCCAGACGGCCCACGTGGAACAGCTTGCCCTGCCGTTCGCGCAGGTAGTCACCGATGCACGGACGCCCCTTGTCGTCGGACATGGTGCACAGGATCCCGGCCGGCTTGTTCAGCAGCAGGTGCGTGAGGTTGTTGTTGATCATCACGCGGCTGCCGTCGACGTGGATGACGGAGTTCTCCGGGTCGACGCGGCGGCCCAGCTCCATGACGACCTCGCCGTCGACCTCGATACGACCCTCGAGGATCATCTCCTCGGCGGCCCGCCGAGACGCGACACCCGCCTGCGACAGCACCTTCTGCAGGCGCACCCCCTCTTCGCTGGGGTGCTTCGCGGCACTGGACGGGGCACGGCGTTCAGACGTCATCGATCGAATCCACTTCGGGCAACAGGGGTGCGAGCGGCGGCAGGTCCTTGAGCGACGACAGCCCCAGCCGCTCCAGGAACAGCTCGGTCGTGCAGTACAGGATGCCGCCCGTCTCCGGGTCGGTGCCGGCCTCGCTAATCAGGCCGCGCCCCACCAGGGTACGGATGACGCCGTCCACGTTCACACCCCGTACCGCCGCGACCCGCGAGCGCGTCACCGGCTGCCGGTAGGCGATGACCGCCAGCGTCTCCAGCGCGGCCCTGGTCAGCTTGGTGCGCTGCCCGTCGAGCAGGTAGCGCTCGACGTAGGGCGCGTACTTCTCCCGCGAGTAGAACCGCCAGCCGTCGCCCACGTAGCGCAGATCGATCCCGCGCTCGCTCTCGGCGTAGCCCTCAGACAGCCGCCGCAGGGCTGAGCGGATCCTGGCGACGGGCTGCTCCAGCGTGTCGGCGAGCAGCTCCTCCCCCGCCGGTACGTCCACGACCAGCAACAACGCCTCCAGCGCGGCGTCGAGCTCGGAGTCCTCGGTCAGGTCCGGAGCGCCGGGCGTCTCCACCGCCTCATCAGCGGCAGGGCTCTCCGACTCGGACCCATCCGACTCAGGCCCAGGAGCGGGTTCAGCTGAAACCTCCGCCTCCTCGGACGCCGACGTTGCAGTGGAAACCTCGGCATCGCCCTCGACGGGCTCCGGCGTCGTGACCTCGTCGGTTTCCGGGGGGAGGGAAGTTCCAGCGGAAACTTCGGATTCCTCGGCGGCCATCAGCCGTACTCCTCTTCTTCCTGACTGGCGCGCTGCGCCTCGGCCTCGGCCTGCGCTTGGGCGAGGGAACCACCGACCCAGGTCACCTGCAGCTCACCGAGCGGGCTCTCCTGCTCGAACTGCAGCACCTTCTCCCGGTACAGCTCCAGCAGCGCCAGGAACCGGGCCACCACCTCGACGGTGTGCCCGCAGTCCGACACCAGGTCGGTGAAGGTCAGCGTGCCCTTCTCGGCCAGCCGCACCCGCAGCAGCGCCGCGTGCTCGCGCACCGAGACGCCGTGCTGGTGGATGTGGTCCAGCGACACCGTCGGGGGCGGTTTCGGCCGGAACACCGAGGCGGCGATCTCGGCGAACCGCTGCGGGTCGACGCCGATCACCACCTCGGGCAGCAGGTTCTCGTAGCGCTCCTCCACCGACACCGAACGCGGATAGCGCCGCAGCGCACCGGCTTCCAACTCGCCGAACAGCGCCGCCACCTGCTTGTAGGCGCGGTACTGCAGCAGCCGCGCGAACAGCAGGTCGCGGGCTTCCAGCAGCGCCAGGTCGGCCTCGTCCTCGACCTCGGCGGCAGGCAGCAACCGGGCGGCCTTGAGGTCCAGCAGCGTCGCGGCGACCACCAGGAACTCGGTGGTCTCGTCGAGGTCCCACTGCTCGCCGAGCGCGCGCGTGTAGGCGATGAACTCGTCGGTGACCTTGTGCAGCGCCACTTCGGTGACGTCGAGCTCGTGCGCCGAGATCAGCTGCAGCAGCAGGTCGAAGGGCCCCTCGAAGTTCTCCAGCCGCACGGTGAACTTGCCGTCACCGGCCTGCGCTTCGGCCTCCGCTAACGGGGAATCCTGTGGTGCTGCTTCGGTCCCGGCGTCGGACGGTGCGAGTTCGGCGTCGGGTTGTGGGGCATCGGTCACTCGCCGGACTCCCGCAGGTGCTGGACCAGGACCGAGTCCGCACCGTGCTCGGTAAAGTCGGCCAGCAGCACCGCGATCGCCTCGCGCACGACACGACCGCGGTCCACGGCGATGCCGTGATCCGCGCGCAACGCGAGCCGAGCCTGCTCCAAACCCAGCAACTCCTCGTCGGACACGTACACGGTGATCTTCGAATCGTGCTTGCGCCGACCCGAACCCGCCGACCGGGCCCGCCCCTGCTCCTTGACCGGGGCGGCCGGCTTCGGGTCCTCCTGCGGCGCCGAGGCCTGATCCGTCCGGGGAACAGTAGTACGGAACAGTTCAGCCGCTCCGGGCAGGGCGACCCGACGCGTCATCGAGCGATCACCTCGCGGGCCAGCGCCCGGTAGGCCTGAGCACCGGCGGACCGCGGCGCCCACCTGGTGATCGGCTCACCGGCGACCGTGGTCTCCGGGAACCGCACCGTCCGGTTGATCACCGAGTCGTACACCACGTCGCCGAAGGCCTCCACCACGCGCTGCATGACCTCGCGCGAGTGCAGCGTGCGCGGGTCGAACATCGTCGCCAGGATGCCGCTGATCTCCAGCTTCGGGTTCAGCCGCTCGCGCACCTTCTCGATCGTGTCGATCAGCAGCGCCACCCCGCGCAGGCTGAAGAACTCGCACTCCAGCGGGATGATCACGCCGTCGGCGGCGGCCAGCGCGTTGACCGTGAGCAGGCCGAGCGAGGGCTGGCAGTCGACCAGGATGTAGTCGTACTCCTCGATCGACTGGCGCAGCACGCGCAGCAGCGTCTGCTCGCGGCCGACCTCGGTGACCAGCTGCACCTCGGCGGCGGAGAGGTCGATGTTGCTGGGCAGCAGGTCCATGCCCTCGACGGTGGTGCGCCGCACCACGTCATCGACGGTGACCCCGCGTTCCATGATGACGTTGTAGATGGTCTGCTCGAGCTGGTGCGGCTGAACGCCCAGGCCGACCGAAAGCGCGCCCTGCGGGTCGAAATCCACCAGCAGCACCCGTCGCCCGTGTTCGGCCAGCGCGGCACCGAGGTTGATCGTCGAGGTGGTCTTGCCGACGCCGCCCTTCTGGTTGCACATGGCCAGCACCGACGCGGGACCGTGGTGGTCCAGCAGCGGCGGTTCCGGGATGTGCCGGAGCGGCCGACCGGTGGGGCCGAGACCGCGGGAGTCCTGGTTCTGATCAGCGTTGGCCTCAGGACCCGTGGTCTCGGGGGCGATGCTCAGGTCGACCGCGCCCCGAGGCCGCCGGGCGGCGGAAGGATGCGGCAACGACATGGCGATCTGACTCCTTCGGTACCGGTGGCGATCGATCGCAGCCTAAGTCGCTCAAACGACCTGCGGCAACGTGCCTCGCCGTGGTGTCGGTAATTGGGTCGGCGGAAGTTCGTGATTTCGCTGTGATGAAGATCTACCGCTTTCGTTGATCACCCGCATGCGCAAGCGGTGATCTCACCCCGAAAGGTGTGCGCGCGGATGCGCGGTGGCGTAGACCTCCCGAAGCGTGTTGACCGTGACCAGCGTGTACACCTGCGTGGTGGTCACCGAGGCGTGCCCGAGCAGCTCCTGCACCACGCGGACGTCCGCGCCGCCTTCCACCAGGTGCGTGGCGAAGGAATGGCGCAGCACGTGCGGTGAAACAGATTCGGCGATTCCCGCTCGTTGCGCGGCCGTTTTCAACGCGTTCCACGCGCTCTGCCGGGAAAGCCCGGTGCCGCGCGAATTCAGGAACACCGCCGAACTGCCGCGGCCGCGCGCCACCAGGACCGGCCGCGCCCGCACCAGGTAGGCCTCCAGCACCGCCAGCGCGGGACGCCCGATCGGCACCAGCCGCTGCCTGCCGCCCTTCCCGTCCAGCAGAACGGTCCGGTCGGTGCGGTCGATGTCGTCGACGTCCAGGCCCACGGCCTCGGAGATGCGCGCCCCGGTGGAGTACAGCAGTTCCAGCAGCGCCCGGTCCCGAAGTCCGCGCGGGTCGTCGCCTCCGGCGTGCTCCAGGAGCCTCCCCACGTCGGCGACCGAGAGGGCCTTCGGCAACCGCTTCGGCGGCCTCGGCGGCGCGACCTCGCGCGCCACGTCGACCGCGATCCGGCCCTCGGCGTGGGCGAAGCGGTGCAGTCCGCGCGCGGCCACCAGCGCCCGCGCCGCCGAGGACGAGGCCAGCGGCAGCCGTCCCTCCACGCCCTCGCGCAGCTGCGCCAGGAACTCCGCCAAGTGCTCGGTGCGCACCTCGTCGAGTCCGGAAACCCCTTGCGCGGCCAGGAATTCCGCGTACCTGCGCAGGTCGCGGGCGTAGGAGTCCAGCGTGCTGCGCGCGGTTCCGCGCTCGACCGCGAGGTGGTCGAGGTATTCGCCGACGGCGGTGCGCAGTCCCGGCGGCAGCGAGTCGAAACCCCTCACCGGGCGGCGAAGCGCTGCGGCCGGTCGGTCCACTCGGCGTCGGCCGGGCGCGGCTGCGCGACACCGTCGCGCGCGGCCTTGGCGGCCAGCAGACCGGCCACCGCCGGCCCGTTGACGATCTCGCCCGCCAGCGCCATCCGCACCGCCTCGTCCAGCGGGAACCGCTCGATGACCAGGTCCGCTTCCTCATCGCCGACGGCGTCGGGGCGGCTCACGTCCGACAGGCCGGTGGCCAGGAACACCCGCACCACCTCGTCGGTGAACCCGGGCGAGGTCGCCACGTCGACCAGCACCGACCAGTCCTCGGCCGCCAGCCCGGCCTCCTCGGCGAGCTCGCGCTGCGCCGTGCGCACCGGAGGCTCACCGGAGACGTCCATCAGGCCCGCGGGCAGCTCCCACAGCCTGCGGCCGATCGGGTAGCGGTACTGGTGGACCAGCGCGACCCGCTCCTGCTCGTCGATCGCGGCGATCGCCACCGCTCCGAAGTGCTCGACGACCTCTCTGCGCGCGTGACCGCCGCCGGGCATGCCGACCTCGTCGGCCCGCAGCGCCAGGATCCGCCCGACGTAGACGTCCTCGCTGGCCAGCGTGGTGAACTCGTGCTCTCCGTTGGTGCGCGCGACACCGGTACCCGTGGTCTCCACGCACCCCACCCTAGATCCGATCGCCCGGGCATGAGTCGGCCCGCGCCACCATCTCGGTCGGTGCGGGCCGCTCACCTGGGACGGATCACGCGCCGGCGGGCTCGGACTCCGGTTCCGCGACGGCCGGCTCCAGCTCGACCGGCAGCCGCTCGGCGGCGCGGTAGTCGATCGCCGCCTTCACGAACGCCGCGAACAGCGGGTGCGGGCGGGTCGGGCGGCTCTTGAGCTCCGGGTGCGCCTGGGTGCCCACGAAGAACGGGTGGATCTTCCGGTCCAGCTCGACGAACTCGACCAGCCGGTCGTCCGGCGAGGTGCCGGAGAAGACCACACCGGCCTTGCTCAGCCGGTCCCGGTAGGAGTTGTTGACCTCGTAGCGGTGCCGGTGGCGCTCGTCGACCTCGGTGGCCCCGTAGGCCTCGGCGACCAGCGAACCCTCGGCGAGCTTCGCCGGGTAGGAACCCAGCCGCATGGTGCCGCCCATGTCCCGGTCACCCGAGATCACGTCGTGCTGGTCGGCCATCGTGCTGATCACCGGGTGCTGGCAGGGCTCCTCGAACTCGGTGGAGTTCGCCCGCTCCAGACCGGCCAGCGACCGGGCCGCCTCGATCACCATGCACTGCAGGCCCAGGCACAACCCGAGGACCGGGATGTTGTTGGTGCGCGCGTAGCGGATGGCGCCGAGCTTGCCCTCGATGCCGCGCACGCCGAACCCGCCCGGGATCAGCACGCCGTCCACCCCGGCCAGCGCCTGCGCCGCACCGGACTCGGTCTCGCAGGAGTCCGAGCCGACCCAGGAGATCTCCACCTTGGCGCGGTGGGCGAACCCGCCGGCGCGCAGCGCCTCGGTCACCGACAGGTAGGCGTCGGGCAGGTCGATGTACTTGCCGACCAGCGCGATGCGCACCCGCTCGGACGGGTTGTGCACCCGGTCCAGCAGGTCGCCCCACACCGACCAGTCGACGTCGCGGAACGGCAGGCCGAGCCTGCGCACCATGTAGGCGTCGAGGCCCTCGCTGTGCAGCACCTTCGGGATGTCGTAGATCGACGGCGCGTCGGGGCAGGCCACCACGCCGTCGGTGTCGACATCGCACATCAGCGCGATCTTGCGCTTGAGGTCGGCGGGCAGCTCGCGGTCGGCGCGGCAGACCAGCGCGTCGGGCTGGATGCCGATGTTGCGCAGCGCCGCCACCGAGTGCTGGGTGGGCTTGGTCTTGAGCTCGCCCGAGGGCGCCAGGTACGGCACCAGCGAGACGTGCAGGAAGAAGCAGTTGTCCCGGCCCACGTCGTGGCGGACCTGGCGGCAGGCCTCCAGGAACGGCAGCGACTCGATATCACCGACCGTGCCGCCGACCTCGGTGATCACCACGTCGGGCGTCACACCGTTCTCGTCGGGCTCGGCCATCGCCCGGATGCGGGCCTTGATCTGGTCGGTGATGTGCGGGATGACCTGCACCGTGTCACCCAGGTACTCGCCGCGGCGCTCCTTCGCGATGACCGCGGAGTACACCTGGCCGGTGGTGACGTTGGCGTTGCGGGTCAGGTCGCGGTCCAGGAACCGCTCGTAGTGACCGATGTCCAGGTCGGTCTCCGCGCCGTCCTCGGTGACGAACACCTCACCGTGCTGGAAGGGGTTCATCGTCCCCGGATCGACGTTCAGGTAAGGGTCGAGCTTCTGCATGGTCACCCGCAGACCGCGGGAGGTGAGCAGTTCGCCCAGGCTGGACGCCGTGAGCCCCTTCCCCAACGAAGAGGCAACGCCCCCCGTTACGAAAACATGCTTGATAGTGCGTGCTTGCGGCACCAAGAAAAGCTCCCCGTGGTCAAGCCGTCGCCTGGCTGGAATTTCTGCGCTGGCAGGACGGCTGGATCCGTCGCTCCCACGGAATTCCAGCCTAACGCACGACCACCCGGGCCCGCACCGAGACCCGCCCAATCAGGAAACGGAGAACCGGCCGGGTCAACCGCCATCCGGCGGCCTACCGGCCGGTTCTCCGTGACATCTCGGTGAACCGCGCGCGACCATGCGCGCACCCGCGGGTCAGGAAGCGCCGCGGGTGCCCGGGACAGGGCCCTGCGCGCTGCTGGCCACACCGTAGTGCCCGCTCTGCCGGTCCGCTTGCTCGCGGGCCGCCATGACGGCCGCGACCCGCCCCGCACCCGTCTCGGCGTTGTCCACGGTGGAGAGGCTCGACGACATCGCCGGGTCGACCCGCGCCACGCCGACCGCGCCCCGGCCGTCAGCGGAGCCGCTGGTGCCGGCCAGCACCGCGCCCTGCCCGGAGCGGTCGATCTGGGTGGCGAAGCGGGCCAGCGCCGTGGCCCGGTCCGCAGCGTTGTCCCCTTCGAGGCGACCGCCGGTGAGCACCACCGCCAGCTGCGCGGGCCGCAGCCCCTCGGAGGCGGTCGCGTAGCCGCCGCCTGCCAGGCCGGACAGCGCCGCCGCGCGGGCGTCGTCAGCGGCCTGCGGCTGCCCGGTCTGCGGGTTGACCAGCGTCAACGGGCCGATCAGGCCACCTGCGAGGGTGCCCGGGTCGGCTGCCGTGGGCAGCTGGACCCCGGCGGGCAGCAGTTGGGTGACCACGCCGCGCAGCTGATCGGTTCGGTCCGGGTTGGTCAGCGCCTCACCGAGGCGGACCTCTCCGGTGATGTCGGCGCCGGAATCCCGCAGCAGCTTCGTCATCGCCGCGCGCTGGTCATCACCGGTGTCGGCGGAGCTGATCAGCACGACGCTGCGCCCGGTGAGTTGGCCCTGCACGGCCATCGGCGCCACGGTCGTGTCGAACCGGTCAGCGGCGTCGGCCTGCGCCTTGAACTGCGCGCGCTCGGCGCTGAGCTGGTCGACCTGGGCCTGCAGCTCTTGCTTCTCCCCGCTGACGGCGTTGAGCAGGCCCGCGCTGACCGAGCTGGTGCCCAGCACCACGCCCACGGCCAGCGCGAGGAACACCGCGGCGATCGAGATGATGTGGTAACGCAGCGTGATCACGAGAACAGCCCCTCGAAGTAGGCCGACACGACACCGGCGGTGTCGGTCAGCTGGGCCACGGCGGCGGCGCCGAGCCCGGACACCAGCAGCGCGACGGCGACCACCAGCAGCACCGCCAGCACCAGCAGCACCACCGCCGACATCGGCGTGCGGCTGCGCTGCAAGGTGGCCACGGCCGGGCCGTCGATGACCTTGCTGCCCAAGCGGAGCCGGGTGAGGAACGTCGACGGGTTGGAGCCGGAGCGGCCGCGGTCGAGGAACTCGCTGAGCGTGGCCTGGAACCCGACGGTGACCACCAGGCTCGCCTTGTGCGCGTCGGCCAGCAGCAGCGCGAGGTCCTCGGGGTTGCCCGAGGCGGGGAAGGTCATCGCGCCCACGCCCAGGTCCTGGATGCGCTCCAGGCCGGGCGCGTGCCCGTCGAGGTGAGCGGGGATGACCAGCTCGGCACCGCAGCGCAGCGTCTCGGTGCTGACGGTGTCCGGGGCGCCGACGATGACGTTCGGCTTGTAGCCGGCGCGCTGCAGGGCGTCGGCGCCGCCCTCGACGCCGATCAGCACCGGCTTGTACTCGCGGATGTAGCGCTTGAGGCGGCGCAGGTCGTCGGCGTGGCCGTAACCGGGCGCCACGACCAGCACCTGCCGGCCCTCCATCGAGCCCGCGAGCTCGGGCACGCCGATGCCGTCGAGGATCAGCGTGCGCTCGGTGCGCAGGAACTCGATGGTGTTCGCCGAGAACGCCTCCAGCTGGGTGGCCATCCCGGCCTTGGCCTCGATGAGCTGGTCGGCGACCGAGTTGGTGTCCTGCTCGACGCCGCGGCCCAGCTCGCGCTCCCCGGCGTAGATGCCGCCCTCGAACAGGCGGATCTTCGCGCCGTCCTTGACCTGGTTGAAGACGTCGTTGCCGACGCCGTCGACGAGCACGACACCGGCGGCCAGCAGCACCTCGGGCCCGAGGTTCGGGTAGCGCCCGGAGATCGACGGGGCGGCGTTGACCACACCGATCACCCCGGCCGCCACCAGGGCTTCCGCGCTGCGGCGATCCAGGTCGGCGTGGTCGATCACCGCGATGTCACCGGTGCGGACCCGGCGCGGCAGATCACCGGAGCGGCGTTCCACCCTGGCGACTCCGGCGAGCCCCGGCAGGTCCTCCTGCTGTCGAGTCAGCAGTCCGCTGATTTTCATGCGCCGATGGTGACAAACCGAGCACCGATCGTGGCTGCGCCACGCCGAGCGCGCTGCGCCACTCACCGCAGCCGGTGATGCTCCGTTCGGCTCAGCCGCACTGGCGCCGACGAGCGAGGCGACCGCGGATCTCTACGACTTCTTCTTGCCGCCCTTGCCCTTTCGGCCGAACTTCTCCTGGGTGAGCTTGTAGGTGTTGGCCGTCTCGAGGAGCTCTTCGGCGTGCGCGCGTCCGGTCTCGGTGGACTCCATGCCGGCGAGCATCCGGGCCAGCTCCACCACGCGGCGCTCGTCGGAGACCAGCCGGACGTCGCTCTTGGTGAGACCGCCGTCGACCTGGCCCTTGTCGACCACCAGGTGCCGGTCGGCGAAGGCCGCGACCTGCGGGAGGTGAGTGACCACGATGACCTGGTGGGTGCGCGCCAGCCGCGCGAGCCGCCGACCGATCTCGACCGCTGCGCGACCGCCGACACCGGCATCGACCTCGTCGAAGACCAGCGTGGGCACGGTGTCGGCATCGGCGAGCACCACCTCCAGCGCCAGCATGACGCGGGAGAGCTCACCGCCCGAAGCGCCCTTGTGGATCGGCAGCGCGGGCGCACCGGAGTGCGCGACCAGCTGGAGCTCGACCTCGTCGACGCCGTCGGGTCCGGCGTGCAGCACGCGGTCGTCGACCGGCAGCCCGTTCGGATCGCCGTTCTCGGCTTCCTTGGCGTGCACCACGACCTGCAGCTCGGCCTGCGCCATCGCCAGCCCGGACAGCTCCTGCGACACCGCGTCGGCCAGCCGCACAGCGGCTTCCGCGCGGGCGGCGCTGAGCCCCTTGGCGTGCTCGGCGAGTTCGACCGCGAGCTCGTCGCGGCGAGCGGCCAGCGCGGCCAGCGCCTCCTCCGAGGTGTCCATTCCGGACAGTCGGGAGCGGGCGTCCTCCGCCCAGGCCAGCACTCCGTCGACGTCGGCCGCGTACTTCTTGGTGAGCTGCTTGAGCTCGGCCTGCCGGGCCAGCACCTGCTCCAGGCGTGCCGGGTCGGCGTCGAGCTTGTCCAGGTAGGCGCCGAGCTCACCGCCGACGTCGGAGAGCACCGCGACGGCCTCGGCCACCCGCGGTTCCAGCTCCCGCAGCGCCGGGTCCTCCGAGGACGACAGCCTGCGCGCCGCCTCCCCGATCAGCCCGATCGCCCCCGGGGCCTCCGGGTCTCCGTCGGCGGAGCCGGACAGCGCGTGCTGGGCTCCGGCGGCGATCTCCCGCAGCTGATCGACGTCGGCGAGCCGCCGCGCCTCGTCGACCAGCGAAACGTCCTCGCCCGGTTCGGGGTTGACGGCTTCGATCTCGGCCAGGCCGTGCCGCAGCATGTCGGCCTCGCGGGACAGCTCGCGGGAACGCTCGGTGCGCTCGGTGAGTTCGCGGACCGCCTCGGCCCACTCGGCGCGAACGCGCTGGTAGTCGCCCAGCACGTGCAGCACGGGTTCCCCGGCGAACCGGTCCAGCACCGCGCGCTGCTCGCCGGACCGCAGCAGCCGCAGCTGGTCGTTCTGCCCGTGCACCGCCAGCACCTGCTCGGACAGCTCCGAGAGCACGCCGTTGGGCACCGAGCGGCCGCCCAGGTGCGCGCGGGAACGCCCGTCGGAGGTCACCGTCCGCAGCGCGATCAGGCTTCCGTCGTCGTCGGGTTCGGCGCCGGCGTCACCCGCGACCTTGGCCGCCGGCGAGTCCGGGGTGGTCGCGAAACGCCCCTCCACGACGGCTCGCTGCGCACCGGCGCGGACCCGCGAGGTGTCGGCCCGGCCACCGCTGAGCAGATGTAGGCCGGTGACCACCATCGTCTTGCCCGCGCCCGTCTCACCCGTGACCACGGTCAGGCCGGCGTGCAGTGCGAGCGTGGCGTCGTCGATGACTCCCAGTCCCTGGATACGCATCTCCGCCAACACACTCAGCACCCTATCGGCACTGAGCCCCGGAGAACGCCCCACTGCGGTGATCGCCACCGAAATCGTTAGACATTGTGTTCGATCTGCTCGTCACACGGCAGGTCCGCGCCAACCCTGGACGGGAAGTTCGAACTTGCGCACCAGGCGATCGGTGAACGACGTGTCGTGCAACCGGACCAACCGGATCGGCGTCGAACCCGCCACCACCTCGACCCGCGCACCCGGCGGGAGATCGAACTGCCGCTGCCCGTCGCAGCACAGCACCGCGTGGTGCCCGTGCTGGTCGATCTCCATCGCCACCAGCGAATCCCGCGACACCACCAGCGGACCGGCGAACAGCGCGTGCGCGTTGCTCGGCACGACCAGCAGCGCCTGCACCTCCGGCCACACCACCGGGCCACCCGCCGAGAACGCGTAGGCCGTGGAGCCGGTCGGGGTCGAGCACAGCACGCCGTCGCAGCCGAACGCCGACACCGGGTGCCCGTCGACCTCGACGACGACGTCGAGGATCCGCTCGCGGCTGCTCTTCTCCACGCTGGCCTCGTTGAGCGCCCACGTGCTCGCGACCGTCTCGCCGTTGAGCGTCGCGGTGACCTCCAGGGTCATCCGCTCCTCGACGTGGTAGCGGGATTCGACGACGGCGGCGATCGCCTCGTCCAGCGCGTCGGAATCGGCACCGGCCAGGAACCCGACCCTGCCCAGGTTCACCCCGAACAGCGGCACCCCGGCCGGTCGGGCCAGTTCAGCCGCGCGCAGCAGCGTGCCGTCACCGCCGAGGACCAGCACCAACTCCGTGCCGGCGGCGGGGTTCTCATCCGGGTTCGCGACCTCGCAGGCGCTGTCCCGCAGCTCGTCGGCCTCACCTGCCAGCGCCCGGACCGCGATCCCCGCGTCGAGCAGACGACCGGCGACCTTCTCCGCTGTGCGCAGGTTCTGCTCCCTGCCGGTGTGCACCACCAGCAGCACCCGTCGGGTCAACTCCCACTCCCTTGCCGGGGTGAATTCCTGGTCGAGTTCTGCGGTCCGCGCTCGACCGCGTCCGTCACCGAGGCGCTCGCGCGTTCGCGGTCGATCTCGGCGCCGGGCCGCAGCCAGACGAAGTACTCGACGTTGCCGGACGGTCCCGGCAGCGGGCTGGCCACCACGTCGCGCAGCCCCAAGCCGTGCTCGGCGGCGAAGTCGACCACCTCGAGCACCGCTTCGGCGCGCAGCTGCGGATCGCGGACCACGCCACCCGAGCCTAGCCGTTGTTTGCCCACCTCGAACTGCGGTTTGACCATCAGCGCGAGATCGGCGTCGTCGGTGGCGCAGGCGACCAGCGCAGGCAGCACGAGCTTCAGCGAGATGAACGACAGGTCGGCGACCACCAGGTCCACCTGACCGCCGATGTCCTCGGACGTCAGCGCCCGGACATTGGTGCGGTCGTGGATGCGCACCCGCTCGTCGGTCTGCAGCTTCCACACCAGCTGGCCGTAGCCGACGTCGACCGCGACGACCTCGCGGGCATCGCGGCGCAGCAGCACGTCGGTGAAACCGCCGGTGGACGCCCCGGCGTCCAGGCACCGCTTGCCCGCCACCGACAGGCCGCCGGGCTCGAACGCCTCCAGCGCGCCGACCAGCTTGTGGGCGCCGCGCGAGGCCCAGCCCGGATCGTCGACGTCCTCGGTGACCAGCACCGGCGCGTCGATCTCCACGGCCGTGGCGGCCTTGCGCGCGATCATGCCGCGCACGCTCACCCGGCCCGCCGCGACGAGCTCTCCAGCGTGTTCCCGGGACCGGGCCAGCCCGCGCCGAACCAGTTCGGCGTCCAGGCGCGCCTTGCGAGGCACTTCGTCAACTCCGAGGGGTGTTCTGGGACTGCAGGTGGTCGGCCTTCGACAGCGCCTCGGTCAACGCGCTGTGCACGTTCTCGAAGCGCTGGACGTGCTCGGCGACCGGCTGGTCGCGCACCTCGTCGAGCTCGGTCATCGCCGCGGAGATCGCGTCGATCGCCGACTGCCCGTCGTCGGCCTGGCGGGCCAGCATCGCCGGGTTGGGCGCCTGCTGCTGCCGCGGAGAGGTCATGGGCGGGTACTCCCCTCGATCACCGGGACCGCGCGATCGTTGCGCGGCACCGCCTTCACGCTAGCCGAACAGTGCGCGCCGGTCCCGTCAGGTCAGTCGATGTCCAGCGCTCGCAGCGCTGCCCGCGCCGGGTCGTCGGTGCCCTCGACCTGCACCGGGCCGGAACCGGCGGACCACCACGCCGCGCACAGCGCGCGCAGGGCGCCGAACTCGTCGCCGTCGCCGCGCGAGGACAGCTCGAGCCCGTCCCCCACGGTCACCGACCAGGCCGGTTGTTCGGCGATGGTGACCTCGGACTTCGGCGCGTGCAGGCCGCGCAGGTCGGCGGCCACGCTGTCAGGCCGCTCGCCGGGAGCGGCTTCCAGCAGGTGGCGAGGCGAGTTGACCCCGGTGAGCACCATCAGCGACGGCATGCCGGCGTTCACCGCACCCGCGATGTCGGTGTCCAGCCGGTCGCCGATCATCAGCGGTCTGCGGCCGCCCGCCGAGGACACCGCGCGGTCCAGCAGCGGGCGCTCCGGCTTGCCCGCCACCAGCGGGTCCTGGTCGGTGGCCGCGCGCAGCAGCTCGACCAAGGCTCCGTTGCCGGGCATCAGACCGCGCTCGGTGGGCAACGTGCGGTCGGCGTTGCACGCCACCCACAGCGCGCCACCCCGGATCGCCAGGCACCCCTCGGCGAAGTCGCGGTAGGCCAGCTCGGTCGACAGGCCCTGCACCACCGCGACCGGGTCGTCGGTGAACTCGCTGACCGGAACCAGGCCCAGCCGGTCCACTTCGGACTCCAAAGCGGCGGAACCGACGACCAGCACCCGGGAACCGACGGGCAGCTTCTCGGCGAGCACCGCCGCACCCGCCTGGGCGCTGGTGCTCACCTCGCTGCGCTCCGCCGCCAGCCCGAGCCCGACCAGGTGATCGACGACCGCCTGGTCGGGCTTGGAGGCGTTGTTGGTGACGTAGCGGACCGGGACACCACGGCTGTGCACCTGCTGGATCGCCTCCAGCGCGCCGGGAACCAGCTCCCCGCCCCGGTACACCGTGCCGTCCAGGTCGAACAGCACGACGTCGTGATCGTCGAGCAGCGTGCCGCTCACTGCGCCCGCGAGCCCCCTTCGGCCGCGGGCTCGGCGGCGGTGCCGCCGTCCTCGTCGGCCTCGTCCTCTTCGATCTCGTCGTCCTCGTCCTCGTCCGCGTCCTCGTCCGCGTCGACGTCCGCGTCTTCCGCGTCCTCGTCGTCGAGGTCGTCCTCGTCGTCGATCTCCGCGGCCGCCTCGGCCTCGCTGACCAGTTCCTCGATGACGTCCGGGCCACCGAGCTGGACCGCGAGCTCCTCGAGGCGCTCGGGGGCGTCGGTCTCCTCCTCGTCATCGGCGTGCGCGGCGTGGACGAACCAGGTGAAGGCGTCCCGCTCGCGGCCGGCGGCCAGCAGGTTGTCGGCGTAGGCGTAGAACAGCCGCGCGCTCCAGGGCTCCTGGCGCTTCGGGTCCAGCTCCGGGATCTGCAGGCTGACCACGGAGGCCTCGATCTCGTCGAGGTCGCGCCGGGCGCCCGCGGCCACGATCCGCAGCTCGATCTCGTCCTCCTTGTCGAGCTGCAGCGCCTCCTCGCTGCGCACCAGCTCGATCGCCCGCTCGGGGCGTCCCATCGCGCGCTCGCAGTCGGCCATGATCGCCAGATGGCCGGGTCCACCGCCCATCCGCCGCGCGGCGCGCAGCTCGGACAGCGCCTCGTTCCACTCGCCGGTCAGGTAGGCGGTGAGACCGTTGGCCTCGCGCACCGAGGGGATCCGGGAAGCCTTCTGCCGCGCGAAGCGAGCGTGCGCCAGGGCGCGCTCGGGCTCCTCGTCGATCAGCTGACCTGCGGCGACCAGGTGCTGCGCGACCTTCTCGGCAGCCCCCTTCGGCAGCGACAGCAGCTCGCGGCGGACCTCGGGGTCCAGCTCGGACGGGTTGACGCCCTCCTCGGGGAGCTCCGGCTCGACAGCCTTCGGAGCGTCCTCGTCCTTCGTGTGGTCCGGCTTGCGGTCTCCGTCTCGCTTGAAGCCGCCGTCCTTCTTGAAGTTGTCCTTCTTGAAGTTGTCCTTCTTGAAGTTGTCCTTCTTGAAGTCGTCCCGGCGACCTCCGCGGTCGTCCCGGCGGCGGTCATCGCGGTTGCGGTTGTCCCGGTTGAAGCCACCGCGGTCGTCCCGGCGCGGACGGTCGTCGCGGTTGAAGCCGCCGCCCCGGTTGTCCCGGTCATCGCGGCGCGGACGGTCGTCCCGCTTGTACCCGCCTCGGTCGTCCCGGCGGCGATCATCGCGGTTGAAGCCGCGATCGTCGCGGTTGCCCCGGTAGCCGCCGCGGTTGTCGCCACCGCGGTTGTCGCGGCCGCGGTCGTCGCGGCGGAAATCACCGCCGCGGTTGTCCCGACGGTCATCACGCCGATCATCACGGCGGAAGTCGTCCCGACCACCGCGCCGGTCGTCGCGCGGGCCGCGGTTGTCGCGGTCGCCCCGGTAGCCGCCGCGGTCGTTGCGGTCGTTGCGGAAACCGCCCCGGTCGTCCCGGTTGCGGTCACCTCGGTAGCCACCGAAGTTGTCGCGACCCCGGTCGTCGCGGCGGAAACCACCGCCGCGGTTGTCCCGACGGTCATCACGGCGGAAGTCGTCCCGACCACCACGGCGGTCGTCACGCCCGCGGTCGTCGCGGCGGAAGTCATCGCGGCGCGGACGGTCGTCACGGCGGTAGCCGCCGCGGTCGTCGCGGTTGCGGTCGTCACGCGGGCCGCGACGATCGTTGTCGTTGAACCGGTCGCGGTTGTTGCGGAACCCTCCGCGGTCGTCGCGCGAACCCCGGTTGTCGCGGTCGCCCCGGTAGCCGCCGCGATCGTTGCGGAAACCGCCCCGATCATCCCGGTTGCGGTCGCCTCGATAGCCGCCCCGGTCGTCCCGGCCCCGGTTGTCGCGGTCGTTGAAGCGGCGCGAACCGCCGTCGTTGTCACGGCGCGGGCCACCGTAGGAGCCGCGCCCCTGGGAGGTGCCGCCTGGCTTGCGGTCGTAGTTGCCGCGACCGCCCTGGCCGCTGCGGCCGGCACCGGCCCCGCGGCGGGGACCGCCGCGCCTGTCATCGGAACCGGACACCGAACCTCCTGAGAAAGAAAAGCCAAAAGATCTTACCAGGGCAGTCTCCCCGGCATAGCGCGCCCGACATCGCGGAGTCTTGATCGACCACCAGCGCACGTGCTGTCTTCCGAGCCCCGCGCGGGGGCTGAACAGCCACGACCGAACCGCCTTCTACAAATCGTACAGCTCGCCGGCCCGCCCCGGCCGCCCGGGACCACGCCCGCAACCCCTGCTCGAGACCGACAGCACTCGAAACAACAAAAAGCGGGGCAGGAGAAACAGTGTTCTCCTGCCCCGCTTCGTAAGGTATGTGTCGGCGGTGTCTTACTCTCCCACACCCTAGCGAGTGCAGTACCATCAGCGCTGGGGAGCTTAGCTACCGGGTTCGGAATGGGACCGGGCGGACCCTCCCCGC
>NZ_JAWLNX010000019.1:0-127843 GCF_035320975.1 Saccharopolyspora mangrovi
TGCGCTCGGCGAACCGCCTGATCAGGTCGAGGTTGTCGCCGCCGCCGTACGCGACGTGCCCGGTGTCCAGGCACAGCTGGGCGTAGCGGGAGTCGGTGGCGTCGAGGAAGCGCTCGATCTCGGGCTGCGTCTGGATGTGGCTGTCGGCGTGCGGGTGCAGGCACAGCCTGACGTCGTGCTCCTCCAGCAGGATCTTGCCGAGCTCGTCGGCCGCCGCGCCGAGCGCGCGCCACTGGTCGGCGCTCAGCTGCGGGGATTCGGTGAACGCACCCGTCTTCTCGTCCCGGAACATCGGCGGGATGAACACCAGGTGGTGCGCGCCGACCGCGGCGGTCAGCTCGGCGACCTTGCTCACCTCGGCGAGCATCTGCTCCCACTCCTCGGGCCGGTGCAGCGCGCCGAAGGTGGTGCCGCCGGAGACCTGCAGGCCCCGCGAGCCGACCTCGTCGGCGAGCCGCTGCGGGTCCAGCGGCAGGTAGCCGGGCGGGCCGAGCTCCAGCCAGCCGTAGCCGGATTCGGCGAGCTCGTCGAGGAAGCGGGTGTAGGGAACCTGGTGCTCGTCCTCGGGGAACCACACCCCCACGAGTCAGGCGCGGAGCCCAGGCAGAGATTTCCCGCCACGGTTCGCGGGGTGGTCTCGGACGTCGTCGTCATCGAACCCTCCTCCGTCCGGCAGCCCGGAGCCGTGGCTCGCCCCGGCGAACTGCCGTTCTTGTCAGTCAATGGGCTGGCCCTCCCCGGAGGGAACCACCGAACTCTCCGCCCAATGGGTCCAACGGCTGGCAAAACCCTCGGCTCCGAGGAGCACCGACCATGGTGGCCAGGTTTGCACCCAGCCACCAACCTCAGCGCTCCGCCGTTCAGCTGTTGCTGGGGAAGCCCAGGTCGATGCCGCCGTCGCTCGGGTCGGGCCACCGGGTGGTGATGACCTTGCCCCGGGTGTAGAAGTGCACGCCGTCGTTTCCGTAGATGTGGTGGTCGCCGAACAGCGAGTCCTTCCAGCCGCCGAAGGAGTGGTAGCCCACGGGCACCGGGATCGGGACGTTGACGCCGACCATGCCGGCCTGGACCTCGATCTGGAAGCGGCGAGTGGCACCGCCGTCGCGGGTGAAGATCGCCGTGCCGTTGCCCCACCGCGAGGAGTTGATCAGCTCCAGGCCCTCCTCATAGGAGGACGCCCGGACCACGGCCAGCACCGGGCCGAAGATCTCGTCGCGGTAGGCGTCCATGTCGGGGGTGACCTTGTCCAGCAGGCTCACGCCCACGAAGACCCGTTCTCGTGCCCGTCGACCTTGAAGTCGGTGCCGTCCACCACGACCTCGGCGCCCTGCTCGCGGGCCCGGGCACGTAGGAGGCGACCTTCTCCCGGTGCGCGGCGGTGATCAGCGGGCCCATCTCCGAGGCCGGGTCGTTGCCCGGTCCGATGGTGAGGTTGCGGGCGCGTTCGGCGATCTTGTCGACCAGCTCGTCGCCGATCGGGTCGACCGCGACGACCACCGAGACGGCCATGCACCTCTCGCCCGCCGAACCGTAGGCTGCCGAGACCGCGGCGTCGGCGGTCTGGTCGAGGTCGGCGTCCGGCAGCGCCAGCATGTGGTTCTTCGCCCCGCCCAGCGCCTGCACCCGCTTGCCGTGGGCGCCGGCGGCGTCGTGCACGTGCTTGGCGATCGGGGTGGAACCGACGATCGGTCATCCCGGCCGCCGTCGCCGCGGACTTCTCGATCTGGCGAAACGTCCAGCGCGAGTACGCTGAAGAGCTACTCGGCCACGGTGAATACGACGGCTCATGCAAGCCCATCCAGTACGACATGTGGGCGTGGGACATCTGGAGCGTTGCGGTCCACCGTTTCCACGCTGACGGAAGGTGACCGGCAACGTGCCTGTAGGGCACCCTGCCCTGGATGACGTCGACGACCCCTCGGGTGTGGCGTCGAACATCGCGAGCATCGCATCTGCTCCGAGTTTGATCGTGTTGGCCAGCCGCGGGCTGGTCATGTTGACACCCGCGCCTACAACGACCATCAGATCGCTGGCGGGGACAAGATTTGGGCCCGCCCGAGTTAAGGGGGCTACTTCTCTCGGTACGACAGCCGGCTTCCGGAGGCTGAGCGTGGGATGCGTCTGCTCCAGCGAGCCTCGACATGCTCCGTCCCATACCCCATAGGGGCGAGTGGGCGCGAAGGTCGCTTAGGCGCGGCGCTCCCGTGTCGCCGCGGGCTCGCGCTCGCCCTGGTCCGGTACTTCGACGTCGTGGTCGAGAAATCCCGGCCCGGCACGCTCGAGCGCTGGAACCTCGCCGGGAGGACCTGACCGCCGTCAATCCGGGCCTCGTGATGGTCCGCATCTCCGGTTACGGCCAAACCGGCCCGTACCGCGACCGAGCCGGATTCGGTGGCGTCGCCGAAGCCTTCGGTGGGCTGCGGCCGGTGACCGGGCGCGCTGCCGGCTACCGGTCCGGCCAGCGGCTCCGATCGCGGACACCGCCGGTTCTCCACGGCATGATCGGGGTGCTTGCGTGCGGACCGTGTCCACCGTGCGTCCTCTGCCTGGCCCCCGAGAGCACGTTGGAAGCGGCGCGATTTGACGCGGAAGGTTTTCGGGCTGGGGGACTTGTCCACCACGGTGTTTGGGACCTACCGTTTCTTTCAAATTGAGCAACGTTGCTCAATTATCGAGAAATGAGGGAGTGAGCGATGCCCCCTACGGATGTCGCACCGAACCCGCCCTTGACCGGCTTCCGTGTTCTGGAGCTCGGGAACTTCATCGCCGCGCCGTTCGCGAGCCGCATCTTCGCCGACTTCGGCGCCGAGGTCATCAAGATCGAACGCCCCGACGTCGGCGATGAGCTCCGAGGCTGGAGGCGAAGCCGCGGGACCACCTCGATGTTGTTCCGCACCATCGCCCGCAACAAGAAGTCCGTCACCCTGGACCTGCGCACCGACGAGGGCCGCGACCTGGTCCTCGACCTCGTCCGCGAATCCGATGTCGTCATCGAGAACTTCCGGCCAGGAACGCTCGAGCGCTGGGGTCTGGGCCCGAACCGGCTCAACGACGTCAACCCCGACGTCGTGCTGGTGCGCATGTCCGGCTACGGCCAGACCGGACCCTATAAGGACCGCGCCGGATTCGGCGGGGTCGCCGAAGCGTTCGCCGGGCTGCGACAGGTCACCGGGCACGCGGACCGATCCCCGGTACGCCCGGCGGCACCGATCGGCGATGCGCTGGCCGGTCTCTACGGCGCGATCAGCGCGCTGATGCTGCTGCTGGCCCGCGCCACCGGCCGCCCGCACGAAGGTCCCCGCGTCGCCGATGTCGCGCTCTATGAATCGGTGTTCATGGCCATGGAATCGCTCGTGCCGGACCTGGACGCCTACGGGACCGTCCGGCGCCGAACGGCGGGCAACCTGCCAGGCGTGGTCCCGAGCGGCGTCTACCCGACCTCGGACGGGCAGTCGGTGATGATCGCCGGAAACTCCAGCGGCGCGTTCGCCCGGTTGATGACTGCCATCGGCCGCGCCGATCTGGCCGAGGACTCCACGCTGGCTGACGGCGACGCCCGGTTCGCGCGCGAGGCCGAGCTCGACGGAGCGATCAGCGACTGGACCACCCGGCACACCGCGCCCGAAGCTGTGGAGATCCTGAGCGCAGCGGGAGTGCCGATCGGACCGGTCTACGACGCCGCCGCCATCGCCGACGACCCGCATTTCGCCGCCCGTGGCATGCTGCGACCGCTCAAGGTCACCGTCGACACCGAGCCCGAGGAGATCCGCTTCCCCGGCGTTGTCCCCCAGATTCCCGGAGCCCCTGGAGACCTGCGCTGGGCCGGACCCGACCTGGGCCAGCACACCGAACACGTCTTGGGTGACGTGCTCGGCCTGAGCTCCAACCGGATCGCCGTGCTGCGCGGCCAGGGGGTGATCTAATGGTGCCGCAGGTGGAGATCACCGACGTGGTGATGCGCGACGGGTTGCAGGACGAGCCGGTCGTGGTCTCCGTTACCGACCGGCTGCGCATCGCCGACGCGCTCGTCGCCGCGGGGCTCACCCGGATCGAGGTGGCCTCGTTCGTCCACTCAGCCAAGGTGCCCCAGATGACCGGCGCCGAGGAACTGGTCGGCGGGCTGCCGCGGGAAGCGGGTGTCCGGTGGAGCGCCCTCGCACTCAATCGGCGCGGCGTCCAGCGCGCCGTGGACGCCGGGGCCTCCGAGGTGTGCCTGGTCGTCTCAGCAGCCGAAGGTCACAGCCGCGCCAACGCTGGGCGCAGCGTGCGGGAGGCTCTGTCCGACCTGGACGGAGTCGTCGACGACCACCCGCACGTGCGCTTCACCGGCGGCGTGGCCACCGCATTCGTCTGCCCCTTCGACGGCGACGTTGCACCGCCGCGGCTGGTCGAGGTTGCCTACGCCTACGCCGACATCGGCATCACCCGGATCGGCCTGGCCGACACCCTCGGCACCGCCGACCCGCACCACGTCGCACGCTCGATCGCCGCGGTCCGGGAAGCACTGCCGGAGGCCGTGATCGGACTGCACCTGCATAACGCCCTGGGCCAGGCCCTGCGCACCGTGGACCTCGCCCTGGAGCTGGGCATCACCCGCTTCGACGCCGCGACCGGCGGCTACGGCGGATGCCCCTTCGCACCGGGAGCGCACGGCAACATCGCCACCGAAACCCTCGTCGACCACCTCCACCAGCGCGGATACGACACCGGCATCGACCCCGCTCTGCTCGACGAGGCCGTGGTCGTCGTCAAGGACGCGCTGCGCCGAGGCAGCCCGCTCACCCAACCAACGCCCGAATCCGGCCGCCCCGATCCCGGGGCGACGCACCACCCCTCCCCCTGCGATGCCGCAGGTACTCCGCGACACCTTCCACCGGCCAACAGCGGCCGGTGACACGGGAGACAACGATGTCCACCCTTCACAACAGCGATTCCGCGAGCACCTCCGTTCATCATCCTGATTCGACGACCGAAACCACCAACCGGCCACCGCTCCTGCTGCGCGGCCCGGAACTCGCCGGTCTGCCGCCCGCGGTGTGGCTGGTCGGCGCCGCCGTTCTGCTCGCCGCGGCCCTGACCGACCACCTGCCCACCTCGTTGCTGTCCGGCTTCGCCATCACCATGGTCACCGGCGGTCTGCTGATGTGGATCGGGAAGCAAGTACCGGTGCTGCGCGACTGCGGACTTCCCACCATCCTGTGCACCTTCGTCCCCGCCGTCCTGTTGTTCGCCGGAGCGTTCCCACAAACTGCCGAAGGGGTCGTATCAGGATTCGTCGAAGACGGCGGATTCCTGGACTTCCTGGTCATCACCATCATCGCCGGAAGCATCCTCGGCATGCCCCGAACGCTGCTGCTGCGCGCGGGACCCCGCTTCGCCGTCCCGCTGCTGGGCTGCTTGACCCTGACCTTCCTCATCGCCGGCGCCGTCGGTTCCCTTCTGGGATTCGGCTTCGTGCAGGCGATTCTGCTCGTCGCAGCACCGATCATGGCCGGTGGACTGGGAATTGGAGCGGTCCCGATGTCGGAGATGTACGCCGGAGCCACCGGCGGCAACCCGGACGCGTTCATGGGTCAGCTGATGTCGGCCGTGGTCGTCGCCAACATCCTGTGCATCGTCATCGCCGGCGTCTACAACGGACTGGGCAGGCGCGAGAAGCAGCTGTTCGTCGGCTTCGACGGCCACGGCCAGCTCATGCGCGCCCAGCGACGCGACATCGGGCACGACACCGCACCGGGCCGCAACAAGGCCACCTACACCGCGCTCGGTCAAGGCCTGCTCATCGCCGGCCTGCTCTTCGTCCTCGGCGAACTGCTGGGCGGACTGCTGCCCGTCCTACACCCCTACGCCTGGACCATCATCGCCGCCGCCATCGTCAAGATCGCCGGTCTCCTCCCGCGCCACCTCGAGGAGGCCAGCACCAGCTGGGGCGCGATGGTCACGCAGCTGTTCGTCCCCGCACTGCTGGTCGCCGTCAGCCTCACCTACATTGACATCGCCGACGTGCTCACATCGCTCAGCAGTCCGCTGTTCCTGGTCCTGACCGCAGTCACAGTCCTCAGCGCGACACTGACCTCAGGCCTGCTGGGCTGGCTCGTCAAGTTCCACTTCGTCGAAGCCGCGATCACCCCGGGCCTGGTCATGGCCGACACCGGTGGCAGCGGCGACGTGGCCGTGCTGTCCGCGGCCAACCGGATGCACCTCATGCCCTTCGCCGCGCTGACCAACCGGCTCGGCGGCGCGGTCGTGCTCTTCGTGACCTCCATGATCGCACCCCTGCTGGCCACACCCTTGTGACACCGCAACCCGACCGAGGAGATGACATGCGACGCAACGTGCTGGCCATCGGGAACCGCGTTCCCGCCGTTGACCCGCATTCCTGGATAGCCGACACCGCCACGGTGGTCGGGGACGTCACCATCGGAGCGGGAACCGGCGTCTTCTACGGCGCAGTCCTGCGCGCCGACACCGAGTCGGTCTCGGTCGGCGCCGGCAGCAACGTCCAGGACTGTGCCACCGTCCACGCCGACCCCGGTTCGCCCGCGCAGATCGGTGACGGCGTGTCGGTGGGACACGGAGCGGTCCTGCACGGCTGCACCGTGCAGGACGGATGCCTGATCGGCATGAACGCCACCGTCCTCAACGGCGCGGTGATCGGAACCGAGTCGCTGGTGGCGGCCAACGCCCTGGTGCCCGAGGGCATGGAGATTCCACCGCGATCCCTGGTGGCCGGCGTTCCGGCGAAGGTGCGGCGCGAGCTGCGCAACGCCGAGCTCGACCACCTGCGGCACAACGCCGAGGCCTACCAGGACCTGTCGGTCCGCCACCGCGACATCAGCGATGCGGCAGTGGCGGGCTGAGGCCGTGCCCGCCAACCCCGGGCGGGGCCGCGACACCGCCACGAGAACCTCCCCGCCCGGGGCCGGCGGCATCCCGCCTTACTCTGGAACCGTGACCACAGACGCACTCGCGGGAGCCGAAACAGGACCGATCATTCGCTCGACCGGTGTCGGAGTCCTGGACCGGGTCGTCGCCGTCCTCGACGCCGTCGAGGTCCGGCACATGACCGCCTCCGAACTCGCCCGCCACCTCGGGCTGTCGGTCCCAACCACGCACCGACTGGTCAGCTCGATGATAGCCCACACCCTGCTCAGCAGGGACGACGACGGTCGACTCCACCTCGGACCCCGGTTCTCCTCGCCCTACCTCGAACAGATCTGCGCACCCGTGCTGACCGACCTCCAGCAGCAGACCGGCGAGACCGCCCAGCTCTGGGTGCGTCGCGGCGAACACCGGCTGTGCCTGGCCAGCGTCGACTCCCCCGCCGAGCTCCGCGCCTCCGTCCCGGTCGGCACCCTGCTCCCACTCGATGCAGGCGGCTCCGCGGCCAAGGTCCTCACCGAACCCATGAGAAAGCCCGGCTGGGCCGAAAGCGTCTCGCAACGCACCCCGGGCCTGTGCTCCGTGAGCGCACCCGTTCGTCGACCCTCCGGTGAAACCGTCGCAGCCGTTTGCCTCTCAGCCCCGGTGATCCGCGTCGACGACGCCGGCCCGGGCACGGTCTACGGCGAAACCGTCGCCTCGGCCGCCGCACAGCTCTCCGACGCGCTCCACGGGGCTTGACGGTACTTCTGGACTTTGAAGCCGACAAGATCGAAGCGGCCGTAACCGACGACACCTCGTCGCGCAACTCACCTGCTTGGCACAGTTGGTAGTTCGCGTCACTATTGAAGACATGCTCATGCTATCGGCCGCAGGTGCTTGTTCTCGTGCAGCCCCGCCGAGGAGAATTGACAGTTGACGCGAGTCGTTGCTCGGCTCAAAGCCGTTGCAGGTGGAGCAGTGTGTACCCGCCGTAGGTCACAGCTGCGCCGGCCGTCAGCAGGCTGGCCTGGAGGGTTCGCTGCTGAAACATCCACCGCACCCCCGGCGGCACAGCACATGATCAAGCTCGCCCGATGCCACCACCACCGGAGCCGCCGCCGCTCAGCTGCCACTGTCGGGATGCTCGTCCGAGAGCCCCGCCGCAAGCCCCCGGCGTCGTCGCGCCGCCCGCTGCGCCCGCGCCCGAGGCGGAAACGGATCCGGCGGAGCATAGCGCCTCCCAGGGCCTGCGCGTGACCTGCGAGCTGAACAAGGACGCCAAGATCGACGCCAACTGCGTAATCATCAACCGCGCCTGCGGCGACCACCCCACGGGAGTCAACGGCAGTTCCGGGTCGAACGCGATCACGACTTTTCGATCACCGGAAACGGCGATCGACACTCCTCTGCTGCGCCGGCCGCGGGGGTGACTCGCCTCCCGGGCAAGATCCAACACCAGGTGATGCCAGGCGCCGCCTCGCCGACAGGACAGGTCGAGCAGTGCCCACGCCGGTTCGGACTTCACCAGCGCGAATGGACAGCCCAGGGTTGCCGCTCACCACATCGAGCACCAGTCGCCCCTACGGCGCCACCGCCCGTTACCGAGCGGCGACGTGGCGTGCTGCGAGGTAACCGAAGGTCAGACCTGCGCCTACTTGGCAGCCTGCTCCCGGGTATTCGGAAGCCATGATCGAATTGGCGTCATTTCCACAGGCATAGAGACCGGGGACCGGTTCGCCCGATGCGTCCAGCACCTGCGCATTGGCGTTGGTGCGCAACCCGAGCGCGGTGGCGAGCGGGGTAGGGACCACGGCGATCGCGTAGAAGGGGGCCGTCTCGATCGGGCCGAGGTTGACGTTCGGAGCATGTGCCGGGTCGCCGTACTGGTGGCCGAAGGGGCTCGTCCCCTTCCCGAACTCCTCGTCGACGCCGCAGCGGGCGTCGCGATTGGTGTCGGCCACGGTGCGTTCAAGACCATCCGGATCGACGCCGATGGCGGTGGCGAGCTCACGAATCGTGTGCCCGGTGTGCAGGTAGCCCGCATCGACGTGCTGCTTGAGCAGCGGCTTGGGCAGGTGCGGGTAGACCATGCCGAGTCCGTTCCGACGCAGGGTCCGGGAGTCCAGGACGAGCCAGGCGGGGATGGTGGGGACGGACTTGTGCGAGTCGTACATCGCGCGGGTGAAGCGGTGGTAGGACACCGACTCGTCGACGAATCTGCGTCCTGTGGCGTTGACGGCGATGATGCCGGGTTTCGCGCGGTCCCAGATGTGCGGGAAGACCGCGGTGGAGCCGTCGCGGCGACGGCCGATGGAGCTGGGGAACCACAGGGCGTTGTCGCCGGAGGACTCACCGAGGACGCCACCGACGGAACGGGCGAGAGCGATCGAGTCGCCGGTCGCGCCCTCCCCGACCCGGGTGAACTGCGGCGTGGGTCTGGGAAGGTGTTCGGCGCGCAGTTCCGGGCTGGCGGAGAACCCGCCAGCCGCCAGGACGACACCGCGCCGAGCCGCCACCCGGACGGTGCGACCGCGGTGCGAGACGACCGCGCCCACGACCTGTCCGAACTCGTCTGCGACGAGGTCGGTGGTGCGGGCGGTGAACCAGACGTCGCCGGAGCGCTGCAGGAGCTTGTCGTAGAGGTTGGCGACCAGGGCGTTGCCCATGGCCAGCCGAGTGCCACGCGGGTAGCGGAGTCGGTCCGCCGCCCAACGCACCCCCAGGCGCAGTGCTACGGCCACGCCGCGCATCGATCCGTTGAAGATGCTCAGCAGCTGGTTGACCTCGGGCCGCCGGACCATGAGCGTCCCGCCGAAGAGCGCGAATTCCGGGACCGGTGGCCGGATTCGACCGAAGCGGGCCTTTCCGAGCGCACGGCCGTCGAAGGTGCTCGGTTCCAGGGCCCGGCCGACGCCTGAGCCGGGGATCTCGGGGTGGTAGTCGACGACGGTCTTGGAGTGCCAGAACTCGACGCCGACCCGCTTCAGGTAGTCGAGCATGGCAGGCCCTTCCGCGAGGTAGGTCTCGCGGAGTTCGCGCGGGGCGCGCTCGCCGACGAGGGCGTCGAGGTAGCGGCTCGCGCTGGCGCTGTCGGCGGCGGGATCGTCCTGGTGCTGGTGCCCGGGGATCCAGCACGTCCCGGCCGAGTAGGCCGTGGTCCCGCCGAGCCACTCGGTCTTCTCCAGCACCAGGACGGAAAGTCCCTCTTCGGCGCCGACGACCGCGGCACCCATGCCGCTCGCGCCGGTGCCGAGGACGAGGAGGTCGACCTCGTGGTCCCAATCGTCAGTCATGGTTCGCTTCCTCCTCGCTGGCGACGAGTTCGCTGAGGTGCCGCCGCATCCGGTCCAGGTCGGGTGTGGTTCCGGTGAGCAGGGCGAGGGTTCGCGCGGCCTGGGAGACGAGCATCGCTCCCCCGTCGAGGCATCGGCATCCGGTCGCGCGCGCATCCTGCAGCAAGGCCGTCGACAGCGGGCGGTAGACGACCTCGGCGACCCAGTGCCGAGGCTCGAGGGCGCCGGTATCGAAGGGCCGACCGGGGTGGCCGGTCATGCCGATCGGAGTTGCGTTGACGACTCCGTCGGCCCGAGCGAGTTCGGCGGGGACCCGCTCGACGGGCAGACCGGTGATCGTGGCCTCCGGAAAACGCTCGCGCAGCCTGGCGACCAGGTCTTCGCTGCGTGCTGGGTCCGCGTCGGCGATCGCCACCACTGCTCCGGTGACGACCAGGGCGTAGGCGACGGCAGAACCGGCGCCCCCGGCCCCGACCACGACCACCCGGTCCTGCCGGACGTCCGGGAGTCCGTGCCGCAGACCGGACAGGAATCCGCTGTGGTCGGTGTTGTGGCCGATGAGCCGATCGCCGTCGACGGAGACGGTGTTGACCGCGCCGAGCGCCCGCGCGTCCGGGGAGAGCTCGTCGAGCTGCTCGAGAACGGCCTGCTTCGCCGGATGCGTCACGTTGAACCCGGTCGCACCCTCCCCGACCGCTTCCCTCAAGGTCCACCGCGCGGGAAGGTGGTCGAGGTCGAGCAGTCGGTAGGTGTAGTCGAGACCGAGCGCGGCCGCCTCGCGCTCGTGCAGCGCGGGCGAGAACGAGCCGCCGATCCCTGCGCCCACCAAGGCCACTCGGTGGCGCACCGGGACGATCACCTCAGACATGGGCGCTCGTCTCGGTCAGCAGTGCGCGCACGCCGGCCAGATTGCGCCGCGCGAACTCCAGCGAGGTGAGGCGCGTCTGCAGCGCAGCGTGCGGCACCTCGACGCTCAGCGGTGTTCCATCGGGCACGGCCGCGAGCAGTTCCCGCAGCGGGAGCTCGCCGTCGCCGACGAGTTCCCGCTGGACGCGGGCCTCGGCTTGCAGCACCGAGCCGTCGGCCTTCATCCCGAGCGGGAGCTCCTCGGGCAGGTCGAGGTGTTCCGGGACAGCGAGCGGGCCGTCGCACACCTGCAGGCACGGAACGAGGTCGGGATCGAGAGCTCGGACGTCGTCGATCGAGCTGCCACCGCGCTGGATGTGCAGGGCGTCGAGCAGCACGGCCGCACCGGTGGCCCCGGCGATCGCGGCGGCCTCGGCCACGGTGCTCACCGGTTGGTAGCTGATGGGTTCCAGGGTCGGCCGGATGCCGAGCGGCGCGGCGTCGGCGGTCAGCGCGGCCAGCGTGTCGGCCAGGCGCTTCCGGTCGGGGTCGGAGCCGACGACGCTGATCGTTCGGGCACCGAGAGCAGCACCGGCTTCCAGGGCGGGCCGCCAGCTGGCCGGGCCGGTTTCCGGGCGGAGCGTCAGGAACTCGACGTCGCGAACGGTCAGGCCGGAGGCGTCGAGCCGCCGCAGCGTCTCGCGCGACATCGGCGAGCCCGGCTCCATCGGGTACTGGTGCTCCCCCGCTGTCACAGCGCTGACCCGGACGCCGACGAAGTCGAAACCGGCCTCCGCGGCGGTGCTGACGAGCTCGGGAGGGCTCAGCCGCAGCAGCGTCAGGTGGGCGAGCCCGATCGGGTTCATGAGGTGATCTCCTCCTTCAGAGCGGGGACCTGCTCCGGCCGGCCGGATGAGGCCGAGGCGTACAGCGCGGTGAGGATCGCCAGCGACTTCGCGGCCTCCCGCCCGGTGACCGCCGGAGCGCGTTTCTCGCGGACAGCGCTGACGAAATCCGTGATCTGCAAGGTGTGCAACGGAGCGAGGCTGCCGTTGATCTCCGGCAGGGTGAGGTCTGCGCGCAGTCCGAGACCGAACGGCGATTCCGCCGACTCGGCGCCGGGCACCGCCCACACGTCGATCCGCGCTTCGCTTCCCTCCGGGTACTCGGAGAGACCCGCGCTCGCGCCGGTGCGTCCGACGACCTGCACCCGAGTGCCGAGGCCGGGGGTCAGCGCGGTGGAGGCGGCCAAGGTGGCCAGGCCGCCCGAGGCGAAGCGCAGGGTCGCAACGGCCGTGTCCTCGACCTCGATCGCCTCTCCGTGCTTGACGGTCGTGTGGGCCGCCGACACCTCGACCGCGTCTCCCATGAACCACTGCAGCAGATCGATGTTGTGCACGGCTTGGGTCATCAGAACCCCGCCACCGTCGCTCGCCCACGAACCGCGCCACGCATCGGCGGTGTAGTAGGAGGTGTCGCGGTGCAGCAGCACCGAAGCGTGCCCGAGCACCGGGGTTCCCAGCGTGCCATCGTCGATCGCCGCGCGGATCCGCTGCGCGGCGGGCCAGAAGCGCCGCTGGAACGCCACGCCGAGGGCGACGCCCGCCGCCTCGCACGCTGCCACCATCCGGGCGGCCGAACCGAGTTCGATGGCGATCGGCTTCTCGCACAGCACGTGCACGCCGTGCGCGGCAGCTCGGGTGACGACCGATTCGTGCGTCGGGTGCGGGGTGCAGACGCTGACCAGGTCCAGGTCGAGGTCGAACAGCTCGTCGGGGCCGATCGCGTCCGTGCCGTGCCGGGCGGCGAACCGCTCGGCGCGTTCCGGCGAGACGTCGGTGCAGGCCACGAGCTCGACGCCAGGCAGGTCGTGGTAGGCGGCGGCGTGGTTGCCGGCGATGTTGCCGCACCCGATGATCGCCGCCCGCAGCGCCCGGGTCATCACCGCACCGCCCGAACGGGGGCGTCGGCGATCTGCGGCCGGCTCTCGCCGAGCCGGGAGGTCGGCGTGCGGAAGGTTTCCGGACCGGTCAGCGCGGCGGCCGCGGAGGCCAGCACGAACGCGGCGCACATCCAGGCCACTGGAGTCCAGTTCGCCTCGTCGCCCGCAGTGAGCGTTGAGGCGAGCAACGGGGTGAACCCGGCTGCGAGCAGGCCGATCATCAGTCCGATCGCCATGCCGCTGTAGCGGACTCGGGCCGGGAACTGCTCCGGGAAGTAGGCCGGGTACACGCCGTTGGGCGCGGCGTAGCAGAAGCCGATCAGCAGGACCGCCGAGAGGTAGATCCAGGGCACGTTCTGGGTGCCGATGGCGTGGAAGAACACGAACACCATCACGCTGACCCCGACCAGCCCGGTGATGAAGACCGGTTTGCGCCCGACCCGGTCGGCGAGCAGCCCGTAAGCGGGCTGGGTGACGACGGCGACCATGTTCGCCACCGAGATCACCGCGAGCATGGTCGGTTTCGAGATTCCGGCGACCTGGGTGGCGTAGGAGAGCGCGAAGACGTTGACGATGGTGTTGACCATGGCGAAGCTCGCGCAGACCGCGATGCGCAGCAGGGTCGCCCAGTGGTGCCGGAACAGCTCGAACACCGGCGCCTTGGCGGTTTCTGCGGACTCCTGCAGCTCGGAGAAGACCTCGGGCTCGGCCAGCGAGCGGCGCAGGAAGTAGGCGACGGCGGTGACCGCGATGCTCAGCCAGAACGGGATTCGCCAGCCCCAGGACAGGAGTTGCTCGTCAGGCAGCGCGGCGATCGGGATGAACACCAGGCTCGAGATGACGATCCCGAACATGATCCCGCTCATGGTGAAGCTGGTGAAGAACGCGCGGCGCCCGTCCGGGGCGTGCTCCACGGTCAGCGAACTCGCACCGGGCGATTCACCGCCTGCCGACAGGCCCTGCAGCAGCCGCAGGGCCACCAGCGTGATCGGCGCGGCGATGCCGACCTGGTCGTAGCTCGGCAGGCAGCCGATCAGGAACGTCGACAGTCCCATGAGCAGCAGCGTGGTCATCAAGGCGTTGCGGCGGCCGAACCGGTCGCCGAAGTGCCCGAAGAGGATCGCGCCGAGCGGGCGGGCGACGTAGGCGACGCCGAGGGTCGCGATGGACAGCAGCGCTCCGGTCGCGCCGGCGTCGGGGAAGAAGACCTCGCCGAACACCAGCGCGGCCGCCGAGCCGTAGATGAAGAAGTCGTAGTACTCCAGCGTGCTGCCGAGGAATCCGGAGAGCGCGGCCTTCCGGGGGTTGTTGCGGGTACCGCTCGACGGCGGAGCCTCTGCTGGCGTGGGGGACATGGCGTTCCTTCCGATCCGGCGTCATCGACGGAGATCCGGTTCCCGAACGGGGGGTGTCGGGCGGTGCGGAAGAGAATCGCAGCAACGACTATGCCCAGTCCAATACTTGGTTTCACCTACACCATGTGTTCAAACAGCATAATCAGTCGGCCGGATGGGGCAGCACCTCTTCGGCCAGTTCCAGCACCGCCCGCGTCACCGGCGAGGGGTTGTCGTCCAGCCACGCCAGTGCGTGCTCCATGTGGGTCTGCTCGCCCCGCAGCGGCACGAACACCGAGGCCGAGGGCATGATGTCGGAGATGCCCGCCGGCATCAGCGCGACGCCGACCCCGGCCGACACCAGCGTCAGGATCATGTACGGGTCGGTGATCTCCTGGACGACGCGCGGGCGGAACCCCGCCTTGACGCACGCCTGCGTGGCCAGCTCCTGCAGGGACGATCCGGCGGCGGCCGGGATGGTGATGAAGCCGTCCTCGGCCAGGTCGGCGAGGTCGATGGCGGTTTCGCCGGCGAGCGGGTGGTCGATCGGCAGCGCTGCGCCGAGCGGCTCGCGCCCGACCCGCCGCGTGCGCACTGGGGACGGGTCGATCGGCAGTCCGACGAACGCGATGTCCAGGGCGCCCTGCTCCAGCTGCTCGACCCCTCCCCTGGTCATCACGCGGCCGGTCAGCGACAGCGAGATGTTCGGGTAGCGCTGGCGGACGGCCCTGGTCAGCGGCGGCAGCGTGAGGTGGTTGAGCGCTCCGGAGAACCCTATGGCCACCGTCCCGTACACCACGCCCGAGGTCGCCCGGGTCGCCTGCTGGGCGAGTTCCAGCTCCTCGAACACGCGGTGCGCGTGCGGCAGGAACGCCTGTCCGGCCGGGGTGAGCGCGACGCTGCGAGTGCTGCGGTCGAAGAGCGTCGCCCCGAGCTCCTTCTCCAGCTTGCGGATGGTCTGGCTCAGGGGTGACTGGGCCAGCCGCAGCCGGGCGGCCGCACGACCGAAATGCAGTTCCTCGGCAACGGCGATGAACGCCTCGAGCCACCGGATCTCCACGGTGAACCTTCCTGACTGCAGGGGCTTGCGCTGCAGCACGTTCCGCTTATAGTTCCCTGAAAGCACAGTCGGTTCGTGATTTTACATAAAATCTTACATAGTCCTGGCGCGCGGTGCACACAATCCGCCCGGGACGCCTGGAGGAACTCAGCGTGACCACCACTCGAACCTCCCCGCTCTCGCCCGACCACGACGTGGTCGTCGTCGGCTCCGGCGCCGCCGGGCTGGCCACCGCGGTGACCGCGGCCCACCACGGGCTGCGGGTCGCGGTCCTCGAACGCGCCGACGTCTGCGGGGGCGCGACGGCCTGGTCCGGTGGCTGGATGTGGGCACCGGGCAACCCGCTCGCCCGCGCCGACGGGGTTCGCGAGCAGACCGACGAGTTCCGCACCTACCTCCGCAACGCGCTCGGTGAGGACTACGAGCCGACGCGCGTGGACGCCTTCCTCGACGCCGCCCCGGAGATGGTGCGGTTCTTCCACGAGCGCACGGCCCTGACGTTCGCCCCGGGCGCGAAGATCTGCGACATCTACGGCGACCTCCCCGGCGCGGGCACCGGACACCGCTCGGTCGCACCCGCTCCCGTCGACCTCCGCGGGCTCGGCAGCGACGTGGCGCGACTCCTGCGCCCCCAGCTCTACGAGACCTCGTTCCTCGGCATGGGAATCATGGCCGGTCCCGATCTCGCCGGTTTCCTGGCCGCGTCGCGCGGCGACACCCGCGGACTGCTGCACGCCGCCCGGCGGGTCACCCGGCACCTGGTGGACCTGGCGTCGAAGCGTCGCGGCATGCAGCTGGTCAACGGCACCGCGCTGGTCGCCAGGCTGCTGCGCTCCGCTCTGGACCTGGGTGTCGAAATCCGAGTGTCCACCGAGGTCACCGAACTGACCACCGAGAACGGCCGCGTCACCGGCGTGCTGGCGTCCACTTCAGACGGACCGGTGCGGTTCTCGGCGTCGCGCGGCGTGGTGCTGGCCGCCGGTGGCTTCCCGCAGGACGAGGCCCGCCGCCGTGCTCTGTTCCCGCGTGGCGAACGGCACTGGAGCCTGGCGCCGGCCACCGCCGACGGCGCGGGCATCAAACTCGGCGAGTCCGCGGGCGGTCGGTTGCGCACCGACCTCGCCTCCCCCGCCGCCTGGTGCCCGGTCTCCCTGGTGCCCTACCGCAACGGCCGCACCGGCGTGTTCCCGCACATCATGGACCGGGCCAAACCGGGCAGCATCGGCGTGCTGCGCACCGGGCGCCGATTCGTCAACGAGGCCAACGGTTACCACGACTACGTCTCCGCGATGATCGCCGCGACCCCGGACGGCGAACCGGTGCAGTCCTGGCAGATCGCCGATTCCCGGTTCGTTCGCCGCTACCCGCTCGGCATGGCCAAACCCCGCCCGATCCCGCTGTTCCCCTACCTGCACAGCGGATACCTCCAGTGCGGCCGCACGATCGAGGAACTCGCCCGCAAGTGCGGCATCGACCCGACCGAGCTCGCCAAGACCGTCGCGGAGTTCAACGCCGCTGCGCGTCGTGGCGAGGACCCCGCGTTCGGACGTGGCTCGACACCGTTCAACCGGTACGGCGGCGACCAGGCGGTGACGCCGAACCCGTCGCTCGCCCCGCTGGAGAAGGGGCCGTTCTACGCCGTGCGGGTCGTCCCCGGCAGCTTCGGCACCTTCGCCGGTCTCGCAACCGACGAGCGCGCGCGGGTGCTCGACGCGGAAGACGACCCGGTGCCAGGGCTCCACGCCGTCGGATGCGATCAGGCGAGCGTCCTGGGCGGCCACTACCCCGCCGGCGGGATCAACATCGGACCGGCCATGACGTTCGGCTGGATCGCCGGCCGCGAGCTCGCGGGCGCGGACACCCGGATCGGGAGGACCGCGTGAGCTACCCAGCGGGCGTGGTCGCCCTGATCACCGGTGGCGCCAGCGGGATCGGCGCCGCGACAGCCGCGAAGCTGCGCGGCGACGGCGTCCGCGTCGTCACCGCTGATGTCGCGCCGGGCGCGGACGAGAAACTCGACGTCACCGACCCCGCCGCCGTCGCCGCCCTCGTGCGGGACATCGGACCGGTCGGGATCCTCGTGCACAGCGCGGGAATCGTGGGTCCCTCCCGGCCGCTGGCCGAACTCGATCTCGACGAGTGGCGGCGCACGTTCCAGGTCAACGTCGACGGCACGTTCTTGCTCTGCCGCAGTGTCGTCCCAGGCATGGTCCGCGCAGGGTGGGGCCGGATCGTGAACCTGGCGAGCATCGCCGCCAAGGACGGCAACCCGGCTCAGAGCGCCTACTCGGCCTCGAAGGCCGCGGTCGTGGCGCTGACGAAGTCGTTGGGCAAGGAGCTCGCCACGACCGGTGTGCTGGTCAACGCGGTCGCCCCGGCCGCGGTGGCGACCCGGATGAACGCGCGCACCGATCCCGCGGTGCTCGCCCGCTCGCAGGCGTTGACCCCGATGGGCCGGTTCGGCCAGGCCGAGGAGATCGCCGAGCTGATCGGATGGTTGTGCTCGGAGCAGCTCAGCTTCTCCACCGGAGCGGTCTACGACGCCAGCGGCGGCCGCGCGACCTACTGACGAGAAGACCGGAGACGACGTGGAGATGCGGTGGATCGACGCGTTCCTGGCCGTTGCGGAGGAACGCCACTTCGGACGCGCGGCCGAGCGGCTGCACATGGCGCAGTCCCCGCTGAGCCAGACGATCAAGAAGCTGGAGAAGCACGTCGGCACACCGCTCTTCGAGCGCACCACCAGAACCGTGGCGCTGACGTCCGCCGGGCACGCCTTCCTCCCGCACGCCCGGCGGATCGTCGGTGAAGCCGACCTGGCCATGCGCGCCACCAGCGCCAGCCCGGGCGAGGTCTACGGGCAAGTGCGCCTGGGGTTCTCGGGCGCGCTCAACCACCTCACGCTCCCGCGGTTGACCCGCGCGTTGCGCACCGCGCACCCGGGAGTCGCCCTCCAGCTGGTCGACCGGGTGACCACCGAGGACGCCGTGGGGCTGGTCGAGCACGGGACGCTCGACGCCGCGTTCGTGGGCCTCCCGGCGCCGGGCGCGCTGCCGAGCCGCACGATCTCCCTGGAGGACCTCGGGGCTGCATTGCCCTCCGACCACAGGCTGGCCGCGCGAGAACGCGTCTCGCTGCTCGACCTCGCCGACGAGGACTGGGTTCTCATGCCGGGCCAGTCCGCCTTGCGCGCGGTGATCCTCACGGCCTGCCACGCAAGCGGTTTCCAGCCCCACGTCGCTCAAGAGGTCAAGGATCCCTACGTCGTGCTCTCGCTGGTCGCGGGCGGCCTCGGGGTGTCGCTGGCTCCCACCTGCCTCCAGCCGATCATGCCGGCCGGGGCTGTGTGGGTGCCGCTGGAGGGCACTCCCCCTCGGCTGCGGAGCGCGCTCCTCTGGCATCCCGACCGGGTCACCGACGCCGTGCGCGCCCTGCTCGATGTCGCGTCCGAAATGCTGCCCACCATCGAATAATGTGCGATCGGCACATGATGTCTGACCGACCATGTATTGGACTCCGCACAATCGCCGGGCGAAGCTGGTGAGCGTTCAGCCCTCCACCTCCGACGACACAGGAGTCCTTCCGACATGGGCACATTCGCGGTGATCTACACCTACGGCACCGACACCGAAGCCGAACGCGACGCGATCCGGCCGCAGCACAAGGACTTCCTCGCCGACCTGCACAACACCGGCAGGCTGCGCATCTCCGGACCGATCGACTCGGGCACCGGAGCGCTGCTGGTCCTCGAAGGCGAATCCGCGACGGAGGTCACCTCCGTGCTCGACGACGACCCCTTCTGCAAGCACGGCCTGATCGCCGACCGCTCGGTGCGGGAGTGGACCATCGTGTTCGGCGGCCTGCGGTGAAGGTCGCCCGCACGCTCGCCCGCGAACGCATCGAGATCCAGGACGTACCGCTGCCGCAGCCCGGTCCCGGCGAGGCGCTCGTCCGCGTCCACACCGTCACGCTGTGCGGCACCGACCTGCACATCTGGGAGGACGACTACGCCACCGAGCTGCCAATCGTGCAGGGGCACGAGATCGCCGGCGTCGTGGAGTCCGCGCCGCCCGGCAGCGATTTCCAGGCGGGTGATCGGGTCGCGGTCTCGCCCATGCGCTGGTGCGGGACGTGCTACGCGTGCAGCATCGGGCGGGTCAACGCGTGCCGGAACTCCTCGTGCCTCGGCTGCTACGAGGACGGCGGGCTCACCGAGCTGCTGCCCGTGTCCGTGGGCGTTCTGCACCCGATCCCGGAGACCCTTCCCACCGGCCTCGCGGCTCTGGCCGAGCCGACCAGCATCGCGATGCAGGCGGTGCGGCGGGGACGGCCGCAGAAGGGAGAGCAGGCGCTCGTGCTGGGCTGCGGTCCGATCGGGCTGATGGCGACCTTGCACCTCACCTCGCTGGGTGTCGACGTCATCGCCGCCGACACCGCCCCCGAGCGCAGCGACTTCGCCAGGAGATTCGGCGCCACCAGCACCGTCGTCGTCGAGCCCGACCGAGCCCTCGCACTACCCGCGGAGCCCTCGTTGGTGATCGAGGCGACCGGATCCCCTGCTGCCTTCACCACCGCCGTGGAGGCGGTCACGACCGCGGGACGCGTCGTTCTCGTCGGCATCTCCGACCGGTCGGTGACGCTGTCCATGCGCACGCTGCCGGTCAAGGACATCGACCTGCTCGGCAGCCGCAACAGCCAGCGCCGCATCGGGCAGGCCCTCGAACTGCTCGACGAGCACCGCGACGCGGCCACCGCGCTGATCACCCACCGCCTTCCGTTCGACCGCATCGATGAGGCCTTCCCGCTGCTGCGATCCCGATCCCAGCTGGTCGGCAAGGTCGCCGTGGAGCTGATGACCTCATGAGCCTGCTCACCTCCAGCCCTCTCGCCCAGTACGACGTGGCGATCATCGGCAGCGGCGCCGCCGGGTTGACCGCCGCCGCAGCAGCCGCCGACGCGGGCTTGTCCACCGTCGTCCTGGAGAAGGCCGAGCAGCTCGGCGGCACCTCAGCCGTCGGCGGCGGAGTCATCTGGGCACCCGGCAACCACCTCATGGCCGAAGCCGGTTTCGAGGATTCAGCCGAGGCCGCCAAGGCCTACCTCCACGTCGGCAGCGGCGGCCGGATGAGCGAGGCGGAGATCGACCGGTACGTGACGACCGCACCCGAAGCCATCCGGTTCCTCAGCGACGTCGGCGTCCGCATGCGCGCCCTCGCCCGTCCGGACTACCACCCGGAGTGGGCAGGCGCCGCCTCCGGTCGCGGCCTGGACCAAGAACCCTTCGACTCGCGCCCCTGGCCAGGTCTTGCGGAACTGCTCCGCCCGCCGACCTACTTCCCGTTGATCACCATGGCCGAGCGCGACGCCCTCGCCGGGGCGCCGATCGACGCCGAACTGCTCGAACGCCGCGCCGCCGCGGGCGTGCGCACGATGGGTGGCGCGCTGGTCGGGCGGCTGCTGGTCGCGGCGATCGAGCGCGGAGTCCACATCGTCGCACCGGCCCGCGTGACAGGTCTGGAACGTCAGACCGGCTGCTGGGACGTGACCGTCGGCAGCACCGGGATCCGCGCCGCATCGGTGGTGCTCGCCTCCGGCGGTTTCGAGTGGAACCCCGCTCTGCGCAAGGCTTTCCTGCCCTACCCCGTCACACCGATCAGCGCGCCCGGCAACACTGGTGACGGACTGGTCCTCGGGCTGCGGGCCGGTGCCGCCGTCGACGAGATGACAGCGGTGTGGGGCGTGCCAGTTCTCACGCCACCCACCGCCCGCTACGACGGCATGCCCTCCGGCCGGATGGGCAACGTCGAGATGACCCTCCCGGGCTCGATCACCGTCAACACCTCGGGACGTCGATTCGTCAACGAGGCGACGAACTACCACGACCTCAACCGAGCCTTCGGCGCGATCGACACAGCGACCGGGCAACTCGCCAACAGCCCGGCGTTCCTCGTCTTCGACCAGAGGTACCTGGACCGCTACCCGGTAGCCGGTGCGTCGTCGGCGCAGCCGTGGATGATCCGCGCCGACACCATCGACGAGCTCGCCCAGGTCGCCGGAATCGACCCGGACGGTCTGCGGACCACGGTCGAGGCCTTCAACGAGAACGCCCGGCAGGGCACGGATCCCGCCTTCGGGCGAGGTGAGAGCCACCAGGACCGTCACCTCGGCGACCCGGCCGTGAAGCCCAACCCGTGCCTCGCTCCGGTCGAACGTTCCCCGTACTACGCAGTCCCCGTGCACGCAGGTGTCCTCGGCACCGCTGGCGGTCTCGCCACCGACGCGGACGGGCGCGCACTCGATCACACGGGCGACCCCCTTCCAGGGCTCTACGCCGCCGGAAACTGCGCCGCGACCCTGTTCCGGGACACCTACCCCGGCGGCGGCGCAACACTCGGCTCGGCCATCGTCCGCGCCCATCGAGTCGGAAGACACCTCGCCCGAACCCGCACTGCCGTCTGATCGAGCGCCCGAACAGATCCAAGCCCGACTTCACACACGCACCCACCTCCTCCGGCAGCGGCCTGAGACCCGTCGCGCCGAGACGAGCCCTGGGCAACCCGGGTCGGCAACCCTGGTGCGTGCCCGCGCGCATCGCGCGAGCACGCACCAGGCGTGGAGCTCGAAGATCTTTCCCATTCAGCGGTATGCGTGTGTTGGCCCGCTCACCTGAATCGCAGACTCATCCCTCACAGCGCGCGATGTGGCGAACTTGTTTGGTGCGACATCCGGAGGGATTCATGACCCCGACCACGACGAGGTGGCGGGCCGGGAACAAGAGCGGAATGCGGGACGGCCGCAAGGCGGCGCTCGCGGCGTTTCTCGGCAGCATGCTCGAGTACTACGACTTCTTCATCTACGGTTCCGCAGCGGCCTTGGTGTTCCCCGTGCTGTTCTTCCCGTCGGACGACCCGGCGGTCGGCACGATCGCCGCGCTGGCCACGTTCGGCGCCGGCTACGTGGCGCGCCCCCTCGGAGGCGTCGTGCTCGGGCACTTCGGGGACCGGGTGGGCCGCAAGAAGATCATGATCTTCACGTTGCTGCTGATGGGGACGTCAAGCCTGGCGGTGGGGCTGCTGCCCACCTACCAGCAGGCGGGCCTGATCGCCCCGGCCCTGCTCGTGCTGGTCCGGCTCGGGCAAGGCTTCTCCGCCGGTGGAGAAGCCGCCGGTGCGAGCACGCTGACGCTCGAGCACTCCCCGGAAGGGCGCCGCGGGTTCTTCACCAGCTTTACGATGTCGGGAACGATGGCCGGGATCGTGCTGGCCAACCTCGTGTTCATCCCGGTGGCTGCGCTCCCCGAGGAGCAGTTGCTGAGCTGGGGCTGGCGGGTGCCGTTCCTGCTGAGCATCGTGATGATCCTCATCGCCTACGCGGTGCGCCGCAACCTGGACGAGACACCGGTCTTCGAGTCCGAAGCGGCCCGCGACGAACTGGCACCGCTCCCCCTCGCCGCCCTGTTCCGCACCCAGTGGCGCGACGTGGTCCGGATCGCGGTGGCCTCGCTGTTCGCGATGCTGCAGACGATCTTCATGGTCTTCGGCCTCGCCTACGCCACCTCCCGGGAAGTCGGCCTCGACAAACCGACGATGCTGTGGGTGTCGGTGGCCGCGAACGCGCTGGCCGTGCTCGCGGTCCCAGCCGCTGCGGCGCTGTCTGACCGGGTGGGACGCCGTCCGGTGTGGATCGGCTCCTCGCTGGGATGCGGTGCGCTCGTGTGGGTCTACTTCTGGGCCGTCTCGACCGGCAGCGTGTCGCTGATCTTCGCAACGGCGCTGGCCTTCGCCGGTCTGGCCTACTCCGGCATGAACGGGCTGTGGCCCGCGTTCTTCGCCGAGACCTTCACGGCGCGGGTGCGCTACTCGGGGTTCGCGATCTCCAGCCAGGTGGGGCTGCTGCTCGCCGGTTTCGCGCCGACGGTCGGATTCGCGATCAAGGGGGACGGTGAAACGGGGTGGATCCCCGTGGCGGCGTTCGCGAGCGCTTGCGCCGTCGTCTCGGCCCTGGCGGTGCTGAGCGCCCGGGAGACCCACGACGTACCGCTCGCCGAGCTCGGGCGGACGCCGAGCCGTCGCTGAGCCGTCGTCGCCACACACGAGAGGAATCGCTGAGAAATGGCTGTCTACGCCGTCACCTACCACTACACCGACGACAGCGCTGGTCGGGACGAGCACCGGTCGGCTCACAAGGAATTCCTGTCCGAGCTCGGAAGACGGGGCATCAACATGTGCTCCGGCCCGTTCGGACCCCAGGAGGCCGCCGGCGCGCTGCTGTTGATCAGCGCGACCTCGCGGGATGAGGCCGTCGCGTGCACCGAGGAAGACCCGTTCCGGCGCCACGGGCTGGTGGCCGAGGTGACCGTCCGGGAGTGGGTGCCCCTGCTGGGCCGGCTCGCCGGGGAGCTCGCGTGAGCCGGGAGCCCGGGCTGGTGCCGCCGCGATCGTCCACCGATGATGGTGCTCATGGCCAGGTCAGCGGCTGGTGAGTCGGTCCTCACCCGAGCGATGCGGATCTTGCGGTCGTTCACCGCGAGTTCGCCGACGCTGACCGTCTCGGAGATCGCGCGGCGAACGAACCTCCCCGTCACCACGGCGCACCGCTTGGTCACCGAACTGGTCGAGCTCGGCGCCCTCGACCGCGCCGAGGACGGCCGGGTGCGGATGGGCCACCAGCTCTGGGAGGTCGCCTCCCGCTCCTCGCGGGCCCAGGACCTGCGCCAGGTCGCGATGCCGTTCATGGAGGACCTGCAGGCGGTGGTCCGGCAGCACACCCAGATCGGCATCCTGGAAGGCACCGAGGTGCTGTACCTGGAGCGCCTGTCCGCCCGGGGCGAGGCGGTCGCCAACGTCGCCCGGATCGCCGGGCGGTTGCCCATCCACGCGACCTCGGCCGGACTCGTGCTGCTCGCGTTCAGCCCGCGCGAGCTGCAGGAGGAAGTGCTGGCGCAGCACCTGCCCCGCTACACCGGGCAGACCGTCACCGATCCCACCGAGCTCCGACGCGTGCTGGCGCAGGTGCGCCAGGAGGGGTTCGTGGTGGCCCGCCAGATGATCACGCTCGGTGCTACGGGACTCGCCGCGCCGATCCGCAACGACCACGACGAGGTCATCGCCGCGCTGTCGATCGTCATCCCCGCGAGCGACCCGAACCCCCGGGCGCACGCACCGGTGCTGCTAGCGACCGCCCGCGGGATCTCCCGCGCTCTGGGGGCTCTGCCCCCCACCGAGGAGACGATCCGCACCCGCGGACCGAAACCTTCCCGCTGAATGGCATCGGTGCTGCGCACCGGTTCCCGCGCCGCGCACGCTCTGGTGCAGAGCGGGCGAGATGAATCCGCCCGGCCACACCGGACCCGGTGATGTGCGAACACTTCTCAGCAGAACGGGACAACATGACCGCACAACCCGCGCAGCACGCCCGCACCCAGGTCGGCATCGTCGGTGCCGGTCCGGCCGGACTGATGCTCTCCCACCTGCTCTCGGCGGCGGGGATCGGATCCGTGGTGATCGAGACCCGCACCCGCGAGGACATCGAAGCCACCATCCGGGCGGGCATCCTGGAACAGGGAACCGTGGACCTGATGGTGTCGACCGGTGTCGGTGATCGGTTGCTGGACAAGGGTTCCCGCCACGACGGAATCGAAATCCGGTTCGGCGGCGGGTCGCACCGCGTGGACTTCCGGTCCTCGGTGGGCAGGTCAGTCTACCTGTACCCGCAGCACGAGGTGCTCCGCGATCTGATCGCCGCCAGGCTGGCCGACGACGGCGACATCCGGTTCGGCGCGTCGGAGGTGTCTCTGCACGGCGTGACCGGCACCGAGCCCGTCATCCACTTCACCGACGCCGACGGCCGTCCCACCGATCTGCGCTGCGATCTCATCGCGGGCTGCGACGGCGCCCAGGGCACGACCAAGTGGTCCATCCCGGACGGTCGGCGGACCGACCACTTCCGCGCCTACCGGCACGGGTGGTTCGGGATCCTCGCCGAGGCCCCACCGAGTTCGAAAGAACTGATCTACGCCCACTCCGATCGCGGGTTCGCGCTGATCAGCTCGCGCACCCCCACCGTGCAGCGGATGTACTTCCAGTGCGATCCCGAGGAGGACGCCGATTCCTGGAGCGACAACCGGATCTGGGACGAACTCCAATCAAGGGTGGCGGGACGCGGCTTCTCCCTCAACGAAGGGCGCATCTTCCAGCGCAGCGTCATCCCGATGCGCAGCTACATCTGCGATCCGATGCAGCACGGACGGCTCTTCCTCGCCGGTGACGCCGCGCACACGGTGCCGCCGACCGGCGCCAAGGGGCTCAACCTGGCGATCTCGGACGCCGTGGTCCTGGCGCAGGCGCTGGAGCGGTTCTTCGGCACCGGGCACGCGGACCTGCTGGAGGGCTACGGCCGCACCGCCGCGCAGCGGGTCTGGCGAGCCCAGCACTTCTCCTGGTGGATGACCTCGATGCTGCACCTCGCTCCGGACGCCGGTGACTTCGACCGCCACCGCCAGCTCGCCGAGCTCGACCAGATCACCGGTTCGGCGGCAGGCCGCACGCTGCTGGCCGAGAGTTACACCGGCTGGCCCATCGAGCTCACCAACCCGCGGTCCGTCGTCGCCGAAGCGCTGAGCCTCACGCACGGCCGCTGGCCCTGACGGGCGAGAACCGACCACAGCACGCAACAGGAGCACACCGAATGAACGCACCACCAGGCGAACCCGAACGCCGCGTCGCGGGCAAGGTCGCGATCGTGACCGGCGGTAGCGGCGACCTCGGCGCGGCCGTCGTCCGCATGCTCGCCGCGCACGGCGCCACGGTCGCCAACCTCGACCGGACGACGCCGGCACAGCAGTGGGAATCCGGCTCGGTCACCGATTGGCAGCTCGACCTCACCGACGCGGGCGAGGTCGAACGGGTCGTGGCCCAAGTCGGCTCCGCGCTCGGCAGCCCGGACGTCCTGGTCAACGCTGCCGGGGTCCTCGGCAGGCCTGCGCCGTCGCACGAGTCCACCGAGGACGAATTCGACGCGGTCTTCGGCATCAACGTCAAGGGGACGTGGTTGATGACCAAGCACGTCGTGCCGCACATGATCCGGTCCGGGCGCGGCAGCGTCATCAACTTCTCCTCGATCCACGGCATCACCGGAGGCGCGAACGTCCCGCTCTACCACGCGTCCAAGGGTGCCGTGCGGTTGCTGTCCAAGGCCGACGCCGTCACCTACGGGCCGCACGGAATCCGGGTGAACTCCATCCACCCGGGCTCGATGCGCACCCGGATGAGCCGCTCGTCGGCCGAGCGGAGCCCGCTCGGCGCCGAGGAGTACTACCGCCAGCTCGTCGCGGGCAACCCGATCGCCCGCCAGGGCGAGCCCGCGGAGATCGCTTACGGCGTGCTGTACCTCGCCTCCGACGAATCCTCGTTCACCACTGGAACCGAGCTCGTCATCGACGGCGGCTACACCGCCCACTGAAACCCGCTCGAAGAAAGGTTGACCATGAGCACCATCGACTGCGACGTCCTGGTCGTCGGTTCCGGGGCCGCCGGGATCTCGGCCGCGCTGGTGGCCAAGCGGCAGGGCCTCGACGTCCTCGTCGTGGACAAGGAGCCCCACCTCGGCGGGACCACCGCGATCTCGGGCGGTTGGCTGTGGGTTCCCGGAAACCGACAAGGACTGTCCGAGGGAGACACCCGCGAGGAGGCCGAGACCTACATCAAGGCCCTCGCCGGAGAGTCCTACGACGCTGGGGCGGTCCACCGTTTCCTGGACCTGGTTCCGGAGGCGCTCGAGTTCTTCGAGAACAACACCCGCGTGGAATTCCACTACCCCGAGATGGCACCCGACTACCAGATGGACACACCGGGAGCGCGGAAGTCCGGTCGCGCGCTGACCGTGAAAAAAGCCGACGCCCGGATGCTCAAGAAGCACCGCCTTCGTGTGCAGCCGTACCTCTACACCTACACCGTCTTCGGCTACATGCCCGAGATCGGACCGGACATCGCCACGTTCCTCAAGGCCAACCGCTCACTGCGGGCGTTCGGGTACGTCCTGCGGCGGCTGATCAAGACCTGGCTGGAACGTCTCCTGCTGCGGCGGGCGCTCACGCGAACCAACGGCAACGCGCTGATGACCCGACTGATCGCCACCGCAGGCGATCTGGACATTCCCATGTGGACGAGCACTCGCGTCACCGAAGTGCTCAAGGACGACGACGGCACCGTCACCGGCGCAGTGCTGTCCGGAGCCCGCTCCGCCACCGTGCGCGCGCGGTGCGGCGTGGTGATCGCCGCGGGCGGGTTCTCAGGAAGCGAGGTCCTCCGCAGTCAGCACTTCGGGCACGATCGCCGCGGCGACAACCACGTCACCCCCACCGTCGGTCACCAGGGAGACAGCTTCTTCCTCGCCAAGGACCACGGGGGCGTCATCGACTCCACGCCCCATCAGCCCGCTGCGTGGGGCCCGGTCACCGTCTGGCGGAACCTGCGCGGCCAGCAGCGGGTCTTCCCGCACCTCAGGGCGTTCGGACTGCCAGGCCTGATCGCGGTGAACCGCCGCGGCCACCGCTTCGCCAACGAGTCGTACTCCTACCACGACTTCGGCGTCGAAATGCTCCGCGACAGCGCCGGCGAACGGGACACCACGGCCTGGATCATCGCCGACCGCAAGGCCATGCGCCGGTACGGAATCGGCTACGCCAAACCGTGGCCGATGCCCACCTGGTACTACAAGAAGGTCGGATACCTCGTCGAAGCCGGCTCCGTGAAGGAACTGGCGGAACGCATCGGCGTCCCCGGCGACAACCTCGAGCGCACGCTTGCCGAGTTCAACGCCGACGCCGCCACGGGTACCGACAAGCGGTTCCACCGCGGCTCCAACTGGTTCCACCACTTCAAGGGCGACATCGAGCACAAGCCCAACCCGAACCTCGCACCTATCGACACCGCCCCCTACTACGCGGTGCGGATCCAGATGGGCGATCTGGGCACCTACGCCGGGCTCTCCGTCAACGACCGCAACGAAGTCCGCACCGCCACCGGAGCAGCAATCCCCGGCCTCTACGCCGTGGGCACCGCCGCGGTCAGCGTCTTCGGCGGCGGATACCCCGGCTACGGCGCCAACATCGGCCCCGCGATGGTCTTCGGATACCAGGTCGGCCGCGACATCGCCACCCACGCCGCCGAGCGCTCGAGCGCCTCGCAGACGGCATAGCCCAACGTACGTGCGACCTGCCGCAAGCGATTGGCCAGGCGGTTGGTCGCACGTACGTAGGTGGTTGACACACGCTGCTTACGCCATCAGCCACCATCGGGCGCATATCGCGGTTCGGTGCACTCGAGCAGGCCCTACGCGCACTAGGTTCTGTCCTGTAATTGATCTAGCTGCGGGGTCTGGTTTGATCTTGGGTTGTGGTGGGTCGTGGTGAGTTGACGGATCGCGCGTGGGCGCGGATTGAGCCGCTGTTACCGCCGGTGGCGGGATCACCGGCAGATGGCGATCCTGTGGAAGCTGCGTACGGGTGCTCCGTGGCGTGATCTGCCGGAACGATATGGGCCGTGGAAGACCGCGCACGAGCGGTTGCGGCTGTGGACCGCTGATGGCACCTGGCAGCGGATCTTGGACGAGGTGATCGTCAAGGACGATTCCGTCGGCGAGGTCGAATGGATTGTCAGCGTTGACTCCTCGGTCGTCCGGGCGCACCAGCACGCTGCTGGCGCCCGGAAAAAAGGGGCTGTGCCACCACGATCGAGGAACTCGCGGTCGAGGGCGAAGGACTCGGACGGTCCCGCGGTGGGCTGAGCACCAAGATCCACCTCGCGGTCGACGGGCGGGGGCTGCCGATGCGAGTCCTGCTCACCGGTGGCCAGGCGGGCGACAACCCCTCACCTGATGCCGCTGCTGGATGCCATCGCGGTGGATCGGATCGGTCCGGGCCGACCGCGATGCCGGCCCGAGGTGGTGATCGCGGACAAGGCCTACTCACATCCCTCGACCCGGCAGGCCATGCGCCAGCGGCGGATCCGGTTCATCAGCCCCGAACGTGATGACCAGATCGCCCGCCGCGCCGCCCAAGGCGCCCGCGGCGGACGCCCACCAGCGTTCGACGCCGAGGTGTACAAACGCCGCAATGTCGTCGAACGATGCTTCAACCGACTCAAACAATTCCGCGACCTGGCCACCCGCTACGCCAAACGCGCCGCCTACTACCAGGCCGAACTCACCATCGCCGCCATCATCCTCTGGCTCCGATAAATTACAGGACAGAACCTAGACGACAACGGTGGCAGCAACACGCCGACAAACCTTGCGGGACGCGCCCCACACACGCCGACGCATACTCGCCCCACGAACACGGCACCGCCTGCTACAGTTCTGGTGTGATTTCACCAAACACGGGAAATCGCACGCACTTGCGGGATCGAGTCCCCCCTCGGACACGCACACTATTCACCCGGTTCGCCGGGTGAATTTTTATTTCGGCAGCTCTCTCACCCGGCTCGTAGCGAACCTGCAGGTCAACGGACTCGTACAGGCTGGCCAGCCGCTCGGGTTTGGGGCTCGACAGCGCCGCGCCGACGTCGCCGAGAGAATCGATCCTCGCGTAGACCTCGGCCTCGGAGATCGCTCCGCCGGTCGCCGGCTTGTTCTCCAGTTCGGCCCGAGCGGCCGCGCGTTCCGCCTGGGCCGTGTTGATCACATCGGTAAGTGCGGCGGGGTCGACTCCGGCGCCGATCGCGTCTTGGAACCGGCGCAGCCGAGCCTCGGCGTCAGCCAATCGCGTCTTCGCCGCTTCGTGCGACACCGACGAGTCCCCGCGCGACTCTTGAGACTCGACCAGCGCCGCCACGGTCTGATCGATCTGATCCGGCGCGAACAGACCACCGAGCCACCCGTTGACGGACTCCCTGAGAAGGTCCTCGCGCAGGTACACCGCTGGCGGGTGCTCGGCCAGCACCGGCGATCCCGGGGCGAGCGTCCGGGCCGGGCATCGGTAGTACATGCCATGAGCCCGCGGGCTGCCTTCCATCTTCCGACCGCACACCGCGCATCGGACCCGACCTCGGAACAAGTACGTCCGCTTCGTCGGGCGCCCGCTGCGTTCGAGCTTGCGGGCAGCCCGCAACTTGCCCGCGCCCTTCGAACGGCGCAGCAGCTGGGCTTGGGTGAAGTCCTCGACGCTGACGATCTGCGGGTGCGCGGGCTTGCGGGAGCGCACGACGGATTCGCTGCCTGCTCGGCGGAAGCGGATCACGTACCCGGCGGCCACGTCGTCTGAGTCGATGAGCTGCTCCTGCCTGGTCCAGCGTCCGAAGAACGCGTAGCCGGTGTAGCGAGGGTTCTCGAGGATCGCCCGGACCGTGCTGCCCTGCCAGCCGTCAGCCAGCCGGTGCCGGTTCTGCTCCGGTCGACGAGCCGAGGGGCACGGGATGCCGTCGCGGTTGAGCCCGTTGGCGATCGCGCGGTCTCCCCTGCCGCCGAGGTACTCGGCGAAGATCCGGCGGACTACGTCGACGACTTCCTCATCGATGGCGAGCACCTTCAGCCGGTATCCGTCGGCGGCGCGGGATGGGTTCGGGTGCGGGCCGGCGTCCACGACCTTGTAGCCGTACGGCGCCCGACCGCCCTGGTGGCGACCTTCGTTGAGCACCTGAGCGTCCATGGCCGCCCTCACCCGGGCCTGCACGTGCTGGCGCTCCGACTCGCTCATCCCGCCGAGCACGTTCATCAACATCTTGTGCGACGGGTTGCGCTCGTCGAACTTCCCACCGAGCTCCGGCACCCACAGCTCGACACCGTAGGCAGCGAACTTCGGGGCGATCAGCGAGAACTGGTTGCCGAACCAGCACCGAGTCCCTTCGCCCACCACGACCGCGTTCCATCCGCGGTTCGGGTCCTTCAACGCCGCCAACAGCCGCTGCGCCTCGCGACGCCGCTCCCACGGCACCGACCGCGACTGCCCCACGTCGAAGTACTCGGCCGCGATCGTGCCGCCCAGCGGCTCGACGAACTTGCTCGCGTTGCCCAGCTGCCACCCCAGAGAGGTCTCGGGATCCTGGTTGTCCTCGGTCGAGCAGCGTCCGTAGAACGCCACAGACCCGATCCCTTCCTCGACAGGCTCGACCGCATCGACACCGAGCAGCTCATCTAGCGTCGACCAGGGGTCTCCGCTGATTTCAACAGTCATGTGATCCCTTCACCCGGAGGCCCGTCCGGAGCCTCGACCTCGGTCAGCTCGATCAGTATTGCTAGCAGTATGCGGCTCGTTTCCGGCGTTAGTACAGGACGCTCGTCTGGAACCCGTACCGTGATGGCGTCCGGATCTCGATCGTCGGCCGTCATTGCTGATCAGCCTCCGACTCGCCAGATGAGCTGATTTCATCAGATATTCGGTCGACGGCGGCTCGGATGTCGGCGGTGAAGTAGCCGCGCACTCGTCGGAGCTCTCCGGATTCGTCCGGGATCCGGTGCCTGGTCGGTCGGCACTCGAGCTGTCCCATCTGCTTGGCGAAGGTGCCGGGTTCGACTTCCAGCGCTTCGGTCAGTTCGGCGCTCGGCACGAACTCGCGCTGGTCGAGCTCGTCTCCGAGGTGGTCGACGACGGAGGCGAGCGGCTCAGGTAGTTCGACAAGCGTGCGATCGGACCCGCCTGGTCCGCTGCCCAGCGCCTTGACGACGGCCGCCCGGTCGATCGCGCGCGGTCTGTCATCGCCGGCCGCGTGGCCGCTCAGGGTGCCCGCAGCCTCTCGCAGTGCCCGGCCGCGATCGCAGATCGATCGCCACTCGGCGTTGTCCATGTAGAAGGTCCGGACCGTCACTGCGACTGTGTCGCCGCCGGACTCGGCCTCACCGTCGGGGCGGAGGATGCCGACTCCCTTGTGGCTGGGCAGCAGGGTCGAGGCGTCGAAGCCTCGGGTGTTCATTTGCTCACCGAGGACGATGTTGGAGTCCCGCCAGTCCATCACGCGCAGCGCGAAGCGCGAGCCCAGCACTGCACGCAGCCGAGAGGGGATGGTGTTGGAGTCCGGTCGTTGCGTGGCCAGGATTACCACGATGCCGACAGCGGGTCCCTTCCGGGCGAGGTAGGTCAGTAGGTCGGCGATGTAGGCGCCGAGGGTGGTCTTCTTGCCTCCGATCTCCTCCTTGGTCGGGTTCTCCAGGTAGACCTGGACCTCGTCGATGATCACGGCGGTGATGGGCATGCCCAGTTCGCGGTCCCGCGAGATAGCCGGGGTTATCTTCGACTCCGGGCAGATCTCGTCGTCCAGCGCGGACATCCGCGAGAACCGCGCCTGCACCTCGGCGACCAACTCGACCAGGTGGTCGCGGACGGCTTCGGCTTGTTCTTGCTCGTCACCGCAGACGTAGCGGTGGGCGACGGCTTCGGCTGCCTGCCAGTCCTTTCCGCCTTTGCCATCGAAGACGTACAGCTGCGTGAACGGGTCGAGGATCAGGCCAGCAGCGGGCAGCCGACTGGCGCAGGTTTTGCCCTGCCGAGGAATCGATCCGACGATCAGCGAAGTCCACACCAGCTGCAGATCGATCCGCCGACTGCGCGCATCCCTCCCGAACGGGATGGCCCGCCAGGCGTCCCAGTACTCCATGTCCAACAGCGGGAACCGCAGCGCAGGGCCGGAGTACGGGTCCTCGTCAGCTACCCAGAGGAACACCCGGCCGGCATGACCGCCTCTCCCCCGGACTCGCTCGACGATCAGCTGCAGCTCATCGACCGCCAGCGCCGAAGCGAGGGCTTCGCGGTGCTTGATGACGTCGGCAGCTTTGCGCGTTGCGGGGAGATCAACGGTGACGGCCCACCCGGAGCCGTCGTGGGCGGCGCGTTCGACGAGGCGGAGCGACTCGTCCTTCCCGATGAGCTTCGCATCCCGGAACGCGTCGACGAGGATCTGCGGATCCATGGTCCAGGTCAGCGTCCGCGGCCCGGCTAGCACTGGCTTACGCCCGGGCGCTCCGTCCTTTCGCCGTCCGTACACGGCCAACGCGACCGCGCAGACTCCGGCGGCAGCCCACATCGCGTATCCGCCATACACGGCGTACCCGACCGCGAGCACCGCTCCGGCGGCCAACGTGACCGCGCCGGTCACCTTCCAGCGGAACAGGGTGAATTCACGGATCTCGGTGAACTTGTCCGCGAGCTTCTCGGACTGCTCGGCGGCCTCGCGGTAGTCGTGAACGCGGACCCACTGCCGCCAACTGCGGATCGCGGCCACCAGCCCACGGGCGACCGACCGGACGAACCACCAAGGCGAGCGGATCAAGAACGACAGGCCGTCCATGAGCGCGTGCTTGGCGGCTTGGCGTGACTTCAGCGCCGCAGGTACGCGGCGTGAACGCAGCCACCAGTTCATGAACCGTTGCCAGCGGGTGAGCTGCGGTTCGGGCTCCGGGACGTCATCGATTAGTTCGGCGTCGAAGACGTGGCACTCCACCTCTCGCGACGCCGCCGGAGCAGGCGCCGTCTTGTCGTTCATCGCTGCTCCACCTCCGCGATCAGCGCAGCGGCGAGCCGGGAAGACAAACCACGCGAGCAGCCTGTGACCTCGCGAATCCAGGCCGGCGTGACCGTCGTGTCCGGACGCCATGCCTCGCGAGCCCGGCCGAGGTACTCGTCGAAGGAGATGCGCCGCTTGGGGTCCGGTGAACGAGGGACAACCGGGTCCGGCACCAGCTCGCTGTCGGCGTTCACGGACGCCGCGCGGACAGCTGCGGTGAGCTTGTCCCGGAGGTCTGTCACCGCCTCGGCAGCGACGAAAACGACCAGTGGCGGCACGGAATGCAGGACCACCATGTCGGCGGCTCTGGCCGCGTAGGCGCCCCACGTGTTCATGACATACGTGGCCGCGAGTGTGAACCACTTCGCGCCACGAACCCAGCCACCTGTGATGATCCCGTACCGGGCGGTGACCTGCTCGGCCCGCAGGATCGCCAGCAGCACCAGCGACACCATCGGATCGAGCAGCCACGCGGCCAGCCACGGCAGCGACCAAACTTCAGCACCGTTGGCAGCGAAGCTCTGGACGTTGGTCATGGTGAACGCCAGGCCGAGCAAGATCCCGCTCCAGCACAACCGGTCGACCTGCCTGCGCACCTGTTCCACCGCTTCGGCATCGGGGCGGGTGAGCGGCCGACGCCGCTCACCCGCTGTCTGCGGCGCGCTCATCGACGCCGCCCCTTCTTCTGCTGCGGCATGTCGACGGCGGTCACGGTCAGCGCTCTGGTCAGCGCGTACGACGCGAACAGAGCCGGGACGCCGAGTACCGCGAGCAGCAGTCCTTCGTTGCCGGGATGCTTGATCACGATCCACTGCACGCCGACGATCGCCGCAGCCGTGACCACCACGCGCCCGGTCAGGGACATGAACCGGACGCTCGTTCGAGCGGCTTCGCTGGCTCGCCGGGTGGCCTTCGCGCTCGCCCGCCACACCATGACCAGGGCGAACAAACCGCCGAGCACAGCTAGAACTTCCACGGGGGTCAGTTGGAGCATCATCGCGCAACACCCCGCTCGGCACGCTCGCCGCGGCGAAGCCAGTGCGGGCGCAGCTCCCGACGGTCGTCCGCCGACAGCCCACCCCAGACACCCACGGTGTCGGCACCGCCGGAGCGGAGCTCCAGTTCGAGGCATTCGTCGGCGACCGGGCAGCCCTGACACATCGCTGCGGCGAGCTCGCGGTCGGTCAGCTGCTGGTCCAGCCAGGCGGGTTCTTCGGCTGGGAACTCCGCCATGCAGAGCCCGTTGCCGCGAACGCAGCCAGTGAGCAGCGCTGTCGGTGCCCAGCGCAGGCGGTCGAGCCGCCAGGCGATTCCGATCAGCCAGAGGTCGTTGTAGGAGGTCATCACTTCCGACCTCCGTCCTGCGCCACCGCGGCACCAGCCAGGAGGCGGGTCAGCTCGCTCGCGGGGATGGCGAGTCGACCGTTCCTGGGTTCGGCGCGCAGCTCGCCGACTCGGATGGCACGAGAGACGGCGGACGACGGGAGGTTGAGGATCCAGGCGGCCCGGCGGACCGAGTAGAAGTCACGGCGCCCGTTTTTCGGCATGGAAGTACCCATTGAAGAAAGCCCTTCGAAAGATTTGTGAAGCTGATTTCAACAGTCATTAGTTGATTTCAGCTCTCGATAAGCATGAGAAATCCGGGCCGCGCCCTTTCAGGCGCGGTCATGTCACGAAATGCGTCACGGAACGGCTAACCTCTGCGCGAAGGCGGAGCGCGGAGGAATAGGTGTCGGAAGACTGGGCGGCGGTCGCCAAGGCCATCAACGAGCGCGTGAACGAGCTCGGCTGGCGACAGCGAGAGCTCGCGGAGCGCTCGAACGTCTCGCAGGCGATCGTCCGCGAGATCCAGCACCACGTGGTGGAGCGCAGGCGCAGCGCCCGCACCCTGGAGTCGCTGTCCATCGCGCTCAGCTGGCACCCCCAGCACCTGCTTTTCCTGCTGCAGGGCCGAAAGCCGCCCGAAGCCGACGAACCGATCTCGGACAGCGCCGACACGGTCTGGTCCCGTTTGGACTCGCTCGAGCAGCGCATGGAAGAGATCACCGAGCGGCTCGACGACCTCAAGGGCGACCTCGCGACGGTCATCGAGCACGTCCGCAAGAACCGTTAGCGCCGGGTGGTTCCGCTTGCTGATTGCTTCGTTTTCCATGCCTCCAATTCCAGGCCGATTTCGCCGGGAAACCGATGCACGAAAACCCCTCAGCCAGTGCTCAACCGATGCTCAACCAGTGCACAAACCCACCGCGAAGGGCCGAACGCGATGAATGTGGTGTCCAGCTGGACGGGGCGGACTGCCTGCGCGCTGCAGGCTGCGATGCGAATGAGCAACGACGAGTTCGCCGCCCACTTGGGAATCGGTTTGCGCACGGTTGCCGGCTGGCACGAGAAGCCGAACCGTCGGCCGCAGTCGGAGATGCAGCGCACCCTGGACACAGCCCTGGCCCAGGAAGACGACGCGATCAAGGCCCGGTTCGCGGAGCTGGTGAAGGACGTCGCCGATGCCCCGGCGGAGCCGACGGTCGACGAGGCCGCAGCGGCCGACGCCGAGAAGCGACTGAGCGCTGATCCCGACATCAGTGCGGCCCTCGAATGGCTGGACGAGCACGCAGGATGGACACCTGGGACGGCGCGCAAAGAGGTTGCGTCGCGGCTGGCGCGCCTCGACATGAGCGAGCTGGAGGCCAGGGCAAGCCGCCGAGGACGGGTTGATCAGCGCAGCGTCGCCGACGTGCTCGGCAAGTACTACGGCACGAAGACCGGCGAGCATGGCCGGTATGCGGCCCGCTACGACGATGCCCAGACCGAGACGAGCGTTCTGACCTGCTCTGACTGGCTCGATCTGGCGTGCCCGTTGTTCGCGGCGCACGACCGGCTCAAGGTCACGAGCTCGGCGCGCGACGTGTTCGCCAAGCTGGACTCTGGCGCGGCCGGCCGCGCGGCGCAGCGACTGGCGGAGACCCTGGCCATGGGGACGCGGCTGGTCGACAAGCCGCTCTACCGCCTGCTCGACATCTCCCCCTCACCGGATGCGATCAACGGCCTGGTGGGCACGTCGCGGTTCGTCGAGTACGCGGTCACCATGGACCTCCTCGAGGGCGAGCTGGTCGACGCGATCTCAGCTGACGCCTCGACGGCACACGAGTCGCTGCCGCTGCGCGACAAGTACCTGCCCGACATCGCCTCCGTGACCGACGTGGCAAACCGGCTTTGCGCCGGAGGCCCGCTCGCACTGTTCGCGATCGCCCGGCCTGCCAGTCCGTTCCGCGGCGAGGCCGACTACGTGCTCCTGGTGCAAGAGCGCTCGGGCAACGTGCTCAACGCAGCACGCCGACTCGCGGTCATCCCCAAGGGCTTCCACCAGCCGATGACCGATCTGCGCGTCGATGCTCAGGTAGGCGCGACCCTGCGGCGGGAAGTCGAGGAAGAGCTCTTCGGCCGAGACGAGATCGACAATACGACCAACGACCAGCGCTCCGCCGACCCGATGCACCCGAGCCGGGTCTCGGAACCGATGCGCTGGCTCATGGAGGATCCGAGCCGACTCCGCATGGAGTGCACCGGGTTCGGCCTGAACCTCCTGAGCGGCAACTTCGAGTTCGCCAGCCTGATCGTCATCGACGACGAGGAGTTCTGGGAACGCTACGGCGGCCGGGTCGAAGCCAACTGGGAAGCGGCCGGCCTGCACCAGTACTCGAGCCGCGATGGCGACCTGATTTCCGAGCTCATCGCTGATGTAGCGTGGAGCAACGAAGGGCTCTTCGCCCTGCTGCAAGGACTTCGACGGCTCGCCCAGATCGGCGGCGACCGGGTGAGTCTGCCGTCGATCGAATGGGAGGTTCGGTAGTGAGCCGCAACTGGCACCACGGAAACGCTGCAGAAGACGGCAGCGAAACCCGCGGCTGGCTACTCGGCCACTTCATCGACCCCACCGAAGGCGGAGTCCGCTCCACCAAGGACCTCGAAGTCAAATGGGGCACCCACCCCGCCGGCGACAAACGCCCCGAATGGACCACCGACGACCAGCGCACCACCATGCTCCTCCTGGTCGAAGGTCACTTCCGCCTGCACCTCACTGAGGGCACAGTCGACCTCGCGAAGCAAGGCGACTACGCCGTCTGGGGACCCGGCATCGACCACTCTTGGGAAGCCATCACGGAGGCCGTAGTCGTCACCGTGCGCTGGCCATCTACCGCAAAATAGCAACCGGCAACAGAACGTTCCACTCTCGGCGTGTAACCCTTATTCGACAGCTGTCCGGGTTCCTTTGCTTACCGATTTCTGGCTGCCGACGCCAACCACAACCAACTCAGATAACGCTTACAAACTCTCACGCCCTGAGCCCACACACAAAAGCCGTAGACTCTGCGCGTCGGCCTTCTCACAGGACTGATTGCGCTGGGATGCTGAAAAATATCCCCAGCTTTCCGGTTTCGATCGGACGTGATTCGATTCGGTCAACTAGATTCCACTGTGGATGATTGCCGACCACAAGTCGGGGCGGTCTGGATTCCGGTCGCGAAGTTGACGCGTGACGTGGTTGAGCGCGGCGGCTGCATGGTCAGCTGCTGCCTCCGCGGGCATGTTCCGATAAAACGCAGTGGAAGCGACGGCGGCGATGTGATCATTGAGGGGCCATAGACTTCCAATAACGTGCCTGAATCCAGCGAGCTGGAAAGCAGAGGCCACGTGGAGGGATTCGTCGGCAAGCCGGAATCCCCGGTTGGCAGTGGAACATGCCGACAAATAGGCAAGCTCCGCGTTGATAAGCCGCATCTGACTAATCTCGGGAAGAGTTAGTGTGCGGTCGTGCAGAGCAAGCCCGCCTCCGGATGGACTTGTGAGGTCAAACCTGGCGTGGCACGCAAAGTGCGCCCAAGTAGCGTCGGACAACTTTGCCAGGACTCGACTAGTGGTTGCTTCCTCGTCTACAAGCAAATCGGTATCGGGGTAGTCCGCGTGAAGGCTGGCTGCCTCAGCGAATGTGCCAGGAAGATCCGAAAGACCAGGAGTCTCGCGCATAGCAACCGTAACTTGACGGCGAATCATCGCTTGTGGTCGGCCACGGGAGTGCGCGAGGGCACGCAACGTAGGAGTGTAGGAGGAAATAATCGAGTCGAGCGCACCCGGTTGCCCAGGTAGACCGGCCGCGTGCAATGGGAACAGACCGAGCTGCCCTGTAGGCAACCACCACACCCGTGACGAAGTAGCAATCTCCTCGCGCACGGCTGGCAACGCGTAGAGGATAGGTTCGACTACGACGTTCCAAAGCCAGCCGAGGATCTCTGGAAGAACGCGCTGCCTCTTCAGAATACCCGCAGGGCTACCATTGTGCGTAACTTCTAAAAGGGCGTTCGCATGTGACAGTACATCTTCATTTCTAGCATCAGGTAGCGGAACGTGCACCGGATCTGCACCGTCTGGGATGATAATCGCATCGCTGCGCTGTCGCCCAGTGTTGACCAGCACTGCTGCCCCACCTTCAGTAGCTTGCTGAAGATCCGCAAAACGCGGAGGCAGGAGAAAGCGTGCGAATCCGGATTGCTGGCGAATCTGTTCGAGCAGCTGATCGTGAAGCCGCCAGAGATTCCGACGATGCTCGATCTCACCAGTTTGGCTTGTTGCTAGTTTCCCCCGTGGTACCTCAGTGACTTGTGTGGCATTGAGCCCGTCACGGATTACCCGAAATTCTTTTGCCAACTCAGGGTGTTTCTGCTCAAGTATAGTGAGATCGGACTGAGAGTCCAACATCCCCGAAAATAGGATCCCTCGACCCAGCTCAGCCGTTTCTACAGCACCTACCAGATCATTGAGCGCGCAGTGAGCAGCTACTGCCTCCGCGACCAAACCTCGATGCCGACCAATCCGGTGTTCCTGGTCTAACCACCCAGCCTCACGCGGTCGAACAGACGGCAGTACACCTACCCCAGCATCGAGCAATTCGACGGCGATATCGTGTTCATTCATCGCATTTGCCAGCGAGCCGAGTGCATCCGCCGCCCGCACTAGGTCCGCTGGGTCTGCCGCATCGAGAGCCACGAACTGCGCCACGAGGCCCCGCAGAGTTTCGCGATCGATAGCGATCTTGCTGTGTTCTATGCGCAAAACCTCCCGATGCTCCAACCACAGCCAGTAGGAGGAGATGAGGTTACCCAGCCAAGAGGCGAGGTCAGGGTGGCCCCGGGACGCGACGGCGACCGCACGCTCACCTGCTTCGATTGCTCGCTCCAGATCAGCCCTCGCACCACTGTGCGCAAACCGGAGCTGAAAGGCCAATCCAAGACCGGACAGCCAGCCTGCTGTTCTGTGGGAGGCATCTTCAGGCACAGCGTCAACCGCCTGAGCGAGGGTCTCGACACTACGATCTAGATCAGCCACCGCGCCACCACGCTCAAACCGCAGTTTGTAGGCGATACCGAGATTGCCCAGGCAGGTTGGTAGGTTGGGATGGCCCCGCGGCGTAGCGGCGGCCGCACGCTCAGCGGCCTCAATGGCTCGCTCCAGATCGGCCATCACACCACCGCGTTCAAACCGCAGTCGATACGTCAAGCCAAGATCGGACAACCTGATTGCTAGGGCGGGGAGGTCCAGCGGACTAGTGGCAACCGCCTTCTCAAGAGCTTCGACACTACGATCTAGGTCAGCCGTCGCACCACCACGCTCAAACCGTTGTTGGTAGGCGATACCGAGGTTGCCCAGGCAGGTTGCTGAATTGGGATGGTCCTGGGCTACGACGGAATCAGCTCGCTCAAGAGTTTCGATGGCTCGTTCTAGATCAGCCACTAGGCGAATGCGCTCAAACCGCCGCAAATAGGCCAAACCCAGATTGGAAAGTCTCGCCGGCAAGTAAAGGTGGTCGTCGGGTGTATCTGACACAGCTCGCTCTAGGAATTCGACAGCCCGGTCCAGATCAGCCACCACCCCACCGCGCTCAAACCGCCGCAAATAGGTGGCGCCAAGGTTGGATAGCATGCTTGCAAGTTCAGGGTGACCGTGAGGCGTAGCGGCAATAGCCCGTTCACCCGCCTCAATGGCTCGCTCCAGATCAGCCACCACCCCACCACGCTCAAACCGCAGCCAATAGGCCGCGCCAAGATTCGAGAGCACGATTGTTATGCCGGGGCTATCGTGGGGCATAGCTGAGATCGCTCGCTCACCAACCTCGATGGCTCGCTTTAGATCAGCCACCACCCCACCACGCTCAAACCGCCGCAAATAGGCCAAACCAAGGGTGTACAGGATGGCTTCCAGGTCCGGATGATTATGCGATGCAATGGAGGCAGCCCGCTCACCGGTTTCGACAGCTCGCTCTAGATCCGCCCAAAACCCTCCACGCTCGAACCGCAGACGATAGGCGAAGCCGAGATCGGACAGCCTCACTGCCAAGTCCGGGTGCCCATGGGGCGTGATGGCAACGGCCCGTTCACCAGCCTCAATGGCTCGCTCCAGATCAGCCATCGCGCCGCCCCGCTTGAACCGCAGCTGGTAAGCGAAGCCGAGATTGCACAGCCTCGATGCCAGCTCCGAGTGATCCTGCGGCGTGGCGGCAACAGCACGCTCACCAGCTTCAACAGCTAATTCCACATCGGCTACTACCCCACCACGTTCAAACCTCATCTGGTGGGCGAAGCCGAGATCGGACAACCTCGCTGCCCAGTCCGGCGTGTCCCTCGGAGTCTTGGTTAGCGAAGCAGTAAGCAGCCATACGCCTGCGTCGAGAAGCACTGGATCGGGAGTGGTGGGGTATCGCAGTAGCAAGTCAGCCGCAAGATGGGCTTGACGATCAGCATCGGCAGCAGCCCCCACCACGGCCTGAAGCGGTTTCGGAACCTGGCCAGGATGGTGGGCCGAAGGTCCGAGCCAGATGACGGCGCTGGCGATCTTGGAAAGCTCGGATCCCACAGCGGAGGCGTCAGAACGCAGGAAGTGCAACCACCCGATGACATGACGAGCCCTCGCCAGGCGCTGGTTTTCATCAGGCGCGGGGCTCTCAGAATTGGTGGGCTGCGCGGCTTGCCATAACTCGGCGGCTTCAGCTAGAGCTTCATGTGAGTCGACGATGCTGGCGGCGCCCGCGCGCGTGTAAACCGTGAGCCGCTCTTCCAGTCGTCGCAACGCTTGGTCGAATGACACTCATGTCCCTTGCTGTAGTAGCCCGCCTCTGGATCTCCATGCCCAAGTATGGAACTATCACTTTCCGGTAGACGCTTGCTACCTCAAGTGACGATCGGCCTAGGGCCCGTCGTACCCCGCGGCTGTCGAGAGGGAAGACTTAGTGGATCAAGGCGAGCGGCAGGCGCTGACGATGGTCTGTGTTCAGCTGACTGAGTTGCGCGCCGAGTGTGCCCTTCACCCCGACTCCAAACAGCGGTTGTTGGCCAAGATTGAAGCTGAGGCCCAGGCCAGGCGCCCGATCGTGGAGCTGCTCAGTCAGTTGCAGGGCACGAGCCACGAAGAGACGCGTCAGATGCTTAGCGGCGGGGTACCCGGCCTCAGTAGCGGCCAGGCCAATGAGGAGTCCTTCGGTTGCCCGGACGGGTCGTGTGATCGGGTGGACACCACTCTGCCGGCTGGGCCGATTCCCCGCTGCCTACTGACCGGCCGCGCGATGAGTCGGCGGTAGAGTACTCGTGGGCTCGTTTTTTTCGGAGTTGGCCAAGAAGCTGGCCGAGCGCTGGGTGGCCCTTCTAGTCCTTCCTGGCGCTCTGTTCACCATGGTCGTATGGCTCGGCGTCCGTTTAGGACAGTGGCACGCACTCGACCACGCGAAGCTGACGCAAGTCGGGACCGAGGCTGCCAGCTACTTCTCCCACCAGTCTCTCGGGTTTCAGTTAATGGTGGTTGCGAGTGTGCTGCTCGCATCCTCTGGCGTCGGTCTGGTCACACAAGCTCTTGCCGGGCCGACGCGTGTGCTCTATCTCGGCTCCTGGCCGCGCTTCCTCACACTGGTGCAGCGGTGGCGAGTGGCCCGCCGACGCCGGCGCTGGCATCGTCGCGTCCAACACCGTCGGACTCTCGAGCAGAGGTATCCAGCTTCGTCGCGCACGCCCGAGCAACAGCAGGAGATCAACACTGCCGCGGAACGCGTCACCGACATTTCCGGGAGCGAGCCCGGTCGCCCGACGTGGATGGGCGATCGTATCCATTCACTCGAACAGATCGCGCTCCATCGCTACGGCTTAGATCTGACCTTCGCTTGGCCGCGTTTGTGGCTCGTCTTTCCGGACACGGTACGCACCGAGATCACCGCCGCCAACGCGGCATTCGCCGCCGCAGTAGCCACAGCGACTTGGGCTTGGCCATATCTCCTCCTCGGTGCCGTGTGGTGGCCCTCGGCGGTGATCGGGGCCGGCGTCGCCATCACCGGCTGGACCCGTGCACGCGCGGCCCTCATCGACCTCACCGCGCTCTCTGAAGCCGCCCTCGACCTCCATGGCCGCAATCTCGCCAACGCCCTCGGCATCACCAACAACGAGGGAACTGTCCCATTCGTATTGGTCGCCCGAGACCAAGTCACCTTCGAAACCTCCACACACCCACTGACCTTGGCCGAAGGCGAACAGATCACCACAATCGTCAGAAAGGGTCGATGAGTTGGAGCTGCCGAATCACCTGAGAACGTAGTCTGTTTCGGACCGCCCACACGGCGCTCCAACATTGATATACCACCTAGCCATTGGTGCCGGACATCGAGACGCATTGATCCCTGGGAACCGGACCATAGTCTAATCAGCGACGGCGGCTGCAGTTTGGTATCAATCTCCGACCTTGACCTTTAGCATGGGTAGTTTATTCCGCCTGTCGCTGCTCTCGCGCAAACGGCGTATGCCCTGGACGAGCGCGAAAACGCCTTCATTGCTCCACAAGTCATCCTCTATCAGATCACTGATGAGACGCTGGTCAAGGCTGGAGTACAAGCGGAGCCCTGACGCTTCCCAGTTCGCCTCGATTTCTCCGCCGTAGCGGGTCCAGAACTCGTCGTCCTCGATGACCAGGAGGCACGCGAACTCGTAGTTGCCGCTTACGAGGTTCAGGCCGAATCCGGTGCACTCCATGCGTACCCGGGACGGGTCCGCCATGAGCCAGCGCATCGGCTCAGACATGCGTCCTGGATGCAGTGGGGCCGCTGCGCAAGTGCCCTCCACGGTGTTGTCGACGTCGGTCCGGCCGAAGAGCTCCTCTTCCATCTCCCGCAGGAGCGTCGAGGTCAGCTGGGCATCCGCGTGCAGGTCTGTCATTGGCTGATGGAATCCCTTCGGGATCACCGAGAGCCTCTGCGCAGCGTTGAGTACGTGGCTCGACCGTTGTTGAACCACGATCGCGAAGTCACGCTCGCGGCGATACGGGTCTTTCGGGCGTGCGATAGCGCAGAGCGCGAGCACTCCCCCTGCGCACAGCCGCCCGGAGAGATTGAGGGCGGAGTCGAGGTTCGGCAGGTAGTGGTCTCGCAGCGGGAGTTGGTCTGGTTCACCGGCGGCAAGAGCATCGATCAGCTCATTCTCGAGAAGATCCATTGAGACCGCGTACTCGATGAACGGCACCGTCCCGACCTCGGCTGAGATCGCGCCTGTCCGGGCCTCCAGGTGCAGCAGCCGGTAGAGGGGCATGTTCGCCATCCGAATCCCCTGTGCCGTGGCTTCGGCGAGCCGATCAATCGCTCGGTCTGACGTGACAACCTGTTGAGCGACCGATTTGTCGGTGCGCAGTGCGACCTTGTCATTCCCTCTGCCGAGCCGACATCCGAGGTCGAGCCAGCGGTCACAGGTTAGAACGCTCGTGCGGATCTCGGAGTCGCCGCAGGTGGCGTTGTAGAAGTGGTGCCCGGTCTCCGCGGTCCCGTAATAGTCAGCTACTGCTCTGGCGATCTCGCTCCGGCCGACCTTGCGGCGCCGCGCGGGTCCGTCGAGCACTTCGTCGGCGGTCAAAGAGGCCAGGCGGGACGTCACCTTCCGTCGCGTCGTATCAGGGCTCCACCCGCTTCGGGCATCAAGCCACGCGAAAGACTGCGCCATGTCCACCCGCGCATCAGGGGTTTGAACTGCCGGTGTTGTTTCCCGCCGCGCACTCGTCGGCGCTGCTTCAACGTTGAGGAAAGGTTGCCGCGAGGTGTAAGCGCCCTCAGGCGCGGTATCACGCTCTGGCGGAGTCAACAGCACATCGATGCCCACGCCGAAGATGGCTTCGAGCAACCTCATCGTCGCCGGTCGAGGTCGTCCGACCGGCTTTCCGCTCGCCGTCTGTCCGGCGACGAGGCGCTGCAGGTGGCGGACGCTCAACGTTCCTGGCTCGTTGTGCTCGCGCGCGAACGCCTCGGCCCACTCCGTGAACTCCTGCAACGTCTGCCGCCGCTCCCAGATCTTCTGCTCTAGAACCGTGCGCGCCGTCTGCATTGCAACCCCTTCCCCACAGCCGCTCCCGCTATGTCACGCGTACGTCGCCTTGGCGTCGTTCCGCTGACTGGGAGCTGATGTCAGCATGATTTCAGTCTGACATGGACCGCTCACAAACGGTCACGAAAACCCTCCGGCGGCGTTGCGCAACCACTCCCCGACCGCCGCCGGATGCCGGCCGTGGCCAGGCGCACCTCCATGCCTGGCCACGGCCACCCCTCGAACGGAGATCACGAGTGAACGCATCAGCAGACCAGGCCATCTGGTTCCAGTACCGCCCCGGCGTAGTGGTCGAGTCCCTTCGCGTTGCCCACTGCGCCGCACCGACCAGCACCAACACCGCGGTTCAGTCCTGGTGCCGGCTGAAGTTCGATCCTGCAAACCTCGAGCTGGCCGCGGGGCCCGGGGAGCCCGTGACCGTCGAGAAGGCACCTGCTTGCGCACCGTGCGCCGCGTGCCTTCTCCGACTCACCGCCGCGACAGATACCGGCACCGTCCCCACTGCGCACGACTCAGAAGCATCCGACGACAGCAAGCTCGCGGTCGTACTCCGGAAAGCCCAGTGGCTGCTCGACGACGCGGCACACTACCTCCCACAAGGCACCTATGACCAGCGGGAACGTGACGCGCTCGCCGCCACGCTCGACCAACTTGCCGGGTTGATCCGCGAGCAAGCTCCGGTTCACATAGACGCCGGCGAGCAGCCCCGAACTCAACCCCAACTGTGATCACCAAGACGAGCCGTGGCCAGTGCGGACACAGAACCGCCTGGGCAGGCGATCTCGCCCCGGACTTGCCGACACAACGCCTGCCCCGCATCGACGCTCCGGACCGCGGCGACAGCTGGGCATCAACGCAGCCTCCGCTCGGCGTCTTACGCGCTGTGTTGGAAGGCCTCAGGCGGCTCTAGGCACTCCAACGGCACAACCGACGGAGTTGAATTCCATGCCCACATGCCAAGGCTGCGGCGAACCACTACCACCGCCGTCCCCACTCGGTCGCCCCGCCCGCTACCACGGACCAACCTGTCGTCAGCGAGCACGCCGAGCCCGGAAACGAGCGCAGACAGTCCACCAAGACTGGGCGGCACTCGAAGAAGTCGACACCGCAATCACCGACGTACGCCGACTAATGGCGACTGGCAGTGATCCGCGACCCGCAGTAGCGCGCTTGCTAACCGCCGCGCTCGAGCTCGCGACCGTCCACAACGTTTATCTTTCCACTGAGGCCCTCGGCGCTACGAGCGTTAATCGCCTCGGCTCCACCACTGGGACGCCGGGATTTTGAACCCTCACCTCCTTGCCCCTCACTACTCCTGAGCCGACGTCTTCGCTGGTCAAATGAGCACTAAAGGTACGAGGATGGTGGACGCAAGTCGCCCGCGCCCGAGCGTGCTTAATGTGCGATCCCCACCTGGTCCGACCATTCAGACCGACTGATCCGCAGTTGACGCATCGACCGCGCGAGCATGGCTCCGGTGGAAACGACGTGATGCCCTGAACACCGGGCTCGTAGACGGAGACGCTCAGCCGAGCGGTCCGGGAGGTCACAGGCGAGGGATACGTGAGGGCAAGAAGCGGCTTCGTGAAGCTCGGTGCCCGTTGGGATGTGCCGGATGGGACGCCCGAACTCTGGCTTGAGCCTCACAACGCCGACGAAGAGCGCGAAGAGGGCGGCGTCTCGCCCCGACAGATCGTAGACCTTCACTTGTAAAGGCAGCCATTGCGATGGTGGAACCAAGATCCATCGCCTTTGTCAATCCAGCCGGACCTTGAACCGAGTGCTGATCTTCTCTGATAAGGCCGGATCACATTCGCCATCCCCCAGGGCGTCGAGCAGACTCTGGGACCCTTGCGACCATTACTTGGCTAGCCACGTAACTGCTGCTACCTTGGTTACGTGTCCAGCCACCTAATGTGTGGCGCAACGTGAGGAGCTGTTGTGAAAGCCATGGTTTTCGATCGTTTCGGCGGCCCGGATGTGCTGCGCGAGGCGGATATCGCGGTACCTCAGCCCGGCCCCGGGCAGGTCCGTGTCCGCGTGAAGGCGGCCGGAGTGAACGCGCTTGACGGCAAGATCCGCTCCGGGTTGCTGGAGGCCGTCTACCCGACGACCTTCCCCGCCGTGCCCGGTGGCGAGCTCGCCGGCGTAGTGGACGCCCTGGGTGAGGGCGTGACCAACGTGCAAGTGGGCGACGGAGTGCTGGGTTGGTCGGACACCGGGGCGTACGCCGAGTACGCGCTGACCACCATCGCGGCACCCAAGCCCGCCGACCTGGAGTGGCAGGATGCGGCCGCGCTGCCGGTGGCGAGTGAGACGGCCGAGCGGGTTCTGAACCTGCTGGGTGTCACCGCGGGAGAGACCGTGCTGATGCACGGCGCATCCGGAGGGGTCGGAACCGTGGCGGTCCAGCTCGCCACGGCCCGCGGAGCACGAGTCATCGCCACCGCAAGCTCCTCCAACCAGGACTACCTCGCCTCGCTCGGCGCCACCGCGACCGCGTACGGCGAGGGCTTGGTCGAGCGGGTGAGGACACTCGCCCCTGACGGTGTGGACGCAGTGTTCGACCTGGCCGGGAAGGGCGCCCTGGAGGACTCCATCACTCTGCGGGGCGGCACCGAGCGCATCGTCACGATCGCCGATTTCGGTGCGCAGCAGCTCGGCATCACCTTCTCCAGTGGACGAGCGAAGGCCTCGGCCGACCGCCTGGCCGCCCTGGCTCAGGACGCCGCGACCGGCAAGCTCGTAACCACCGTCACCACCTACCCGCTCGACCAGGCCGCCACCGCGCAGCAAGTCAGCGACGCCGGGCACGTGCGAGGCAAGCTCGTGCTCACCGTCGGCTGACCGCCCATTCTCCGGTGACCACCCGGCCATCGCCGTACCGAAGGACCTTCATGCTGAATGCCTTGTGGACGCCGACCATCGTCGGCGGCATATCCGTCCCGCACCGCCTGGTCATGGCCCCCATGACCCGTAACCGCACCACGCCGGAAGGCGTCCCGACCGAGCTGAACGCCGAGTATTACGCCCAACGGGCCTCGCATGCGCTGATCATCACTGAGGGAACCCAGCCCTCCGCCGACGGCCAGGGATACCTCCTCACTCCCGGCATCCACAATGACGAGCAGATTGCTGGATGGCGCAGGGTCATTGACGCCGTGCACGCGGCTGGCGGCCGGATCGTCATCCAGTTGATGCACGTCGGACGGATCTCACACCCCGACAACACCTCTCACGGGCGCCAGCCGGTCGCCCCGTCGGCGATCCGCCCCGAGGGCATGATGTTCACCGCGTCCGGACCCCGGGAGATGCCTGAGCCCCGTGCGCTATCGACGCAGGAGGTCGCCGCGACTGTCAACGACTTCCGGCGCGCTGCGGCGGCCGCCGTCGTTGCGGGCGCTGACGGCGTTGAGATCCACGGCGCCAACGGCTACTTGGTGCACCAGTTTCTATCTGTCAACACAAACCAACGCATCGACCGCTACGGTGGCTCCCTCGACAATCGCATCCGTTTCGCCGTCGAGGTCACCGCCGCAGTGGCCGACGAGATCGGCGCGGAGCGCACCGGCCTACGCATCTCGCCCGGCAACCCCTACAACGACATCGCCGAGTCCGACACCGCCGAGCTGTATCCAGCGCTCCTGCATGCGCTGCGCCCGTTGGGCCTGGCCTACCTCCACGTGATGCACGCGGGCGAGGAGGCCTGGCTGGACACCCTGCGCACGCAATGGCCGACCACGCTGATCCTCAACCGGGGCGGTACTGATATACCCACCCGTGCCCAGGACATCGCCAACGGCACAACAGACTTGGTCTCCGTCGGAGCCTTCGCGCTTGCCAATCCGGACCTGGTCGAGCGGCTCCGCGCCGGCGCGGAGCTGAACGCCCCCGACCCGGCCACCTTCTACGGCGGCGGAGCGGCCGGCTACACCGACTACCCCACCTGCACAGGCTGAGGAACCCGGACTATGCCCGACATCCCCACGACGGCCGGCAACGGGCCGATAAGCTACGCGATCTTCCAGCTCGCCCGTGCCCACCGCGCCTACGCCGCCGCCCTGCTCCGCGAGATGGACCTGCATCCCGGACAGGAACTGCTGCTGATGCAGCTCTTGGACCGGGACGGCCAGACCCAGTCCGAGCTGCTCGAAAGCGTCGGCCTGGACCACTCGACCGTCTCCAAGTCCCTGCGCCGCATGCAGGACGCCGGCCTGCTCGTGCGCGAGCCAGCCACACACGACCGCCGCGTCATGGTGGTCCACCTCACCGACAAGGGCCGCGCCATGCGCGAACCCATCGCAGCCCTCTGGCAGACCTTGGAGGAAACCAGCGCACGGAACCTGTCGGCGCAGCAGGCGGAGTCCTTCGTCGACATCGCCTACTCCATCATCGAGGCGATCAACAGCCGCGCGCTTTCGCAAGAAGAGTCCACGTAATGCGGACCGGGCTAGACACCGTCGGTATGCACCGCAGCCGCCTCCGGCAGCAGCCGTATCACCGCCCGCCCCAACTGCCTTCGGACTCGGCACGTTCCTGCTGCCCGACAGCGACCCGCACCACGAATCGCCCCCAAGCCCTTTGATTCTGACCTCATGGAAAGTGAGACCGCCATGCCTGCCACCGACTCAACCACCCTCCCTGTCCTCGTCGTCGGGGCGACCGGCTCCCTGGGAGACAAGGTCGTCGACGAACTGCTCAAGCGCGGCAAGAAAGTCCGCGCCCTGGTGAGGCCCACCAGCGACGCCAGCCGGCTCGAAAGCCGGGGCGTGGAGATCGCCCGCGGCGACATGCTCGACCGCGACTCGCTCGTCGCCGCCATGAACGGCGCCGATGCCGTCATCACAACCGCCGCCGGCTACACCCGCGGCGCCAAGAACGCGCACGACATCGACACCGTCGGCAACGCCAACCTCGCCGAGGCCGCCCACCGCACCGGCATCCGAAGGTTCGTGCTGACCAGCATCCTCACCAGCGACCAGACGCCCGATGTTCCCCACTTCTGGCACAAGAAGCTCGCCGAGGACGAACTCGAACAGCTCGGCGTGCCTTTCCTCGCACTGCGCCCGGGCGCTTTCCTCGACCAGATCGCGAGCATGGCGGGCAACCCGATCGACAAGGGCCGCCTGATGTGGATAGGCAAGCCCACCGTCCCGCTGACCTTCGTCCACACCTCCGATCTCGCGTCGTACCTGGCAGCCGCAGTCGACGCCGAGGCCGACGACGGTGAGCGCATCGACATCGGCTGGGACCGCCCGGTCAGCATGCGCGAGGTGGCCGACCGAATGAGCACCAGAGCCGGAAAGAAGATCAAGGTGTGGGCCGTTCCGTCCGCCCTCGCCCGCGCCGCAGGAGCCGTCACCGGCCGCTTCATGCCCCTGCTCAAGGACATGGCGGCGATGTTCCACTGGTTCGACACCGGCCGCTACGTCGCCGACCCCCACCGCCAGGAGCAGCTGTTCGGCCCCGTCCCCACGGCCGAGGACGCCCTCGCCCGATTCACCGACGAACTAGGCGCTGCACATCGATGAAGACCTCCTAGGAGGATGACAGGCCGGGGATGTCGACGACCTCCACGACGTCCGGCCCGTGGCTGGAGATCCGCACAGCACGCATCACGCACTCCGCACGTGCACACGTCGCGCCGCTCCGCCCAGGCGAACGACCGCTAGTACTGCCCAATTACGTTGCCAGATCGCTGCGCACGCCATTGGGGATAACGCCCTGGGCATCGTTCTCGACTCCTATCAGGAGGCGCGGAGGCTACACCCGCGTGCCAATGTGCGCCGTCGCATCGAGCACGCCGCGGTGACGAGCGAGGTACAGGTCGCTCGAATCGCGGCGCTCGGCCTGAGTCTAGTGCCACAAGGACGCTTCCTTTCGGAGATCGGTGACGGCTTGCTGGCGGCGCTGGGCCGGTTAGGGGCAACTGGCCTACCGGATGCGGTCGTTCGTGGGCGCCGGGGTGGAGTTACCGGGCCGACGGATTCCCCGTGATCGCTCCCGATCCCCTCCTCAGTATTCACCACATGGCGAACCGACAGACCGTCTCGGGTGTGCCGATCGGTCCGCACGAGGCAGTGACTGCGCAGGCGGCGCTACGCGCGTCCACGATCGGCTCGGCCCACGCGGTGCACGACGAAAAAACAAGAAACCCCTTGCCCGCGGCATACTCGCCGATTTCGTGACCCTCAACGACGATCTGCTCACCGTGGCACCCGCACGCGTCAGGGAGCTGACAGTGGGAGCGACCATTGTGGATCGCCGTGTCGCCCACGGCACCGGGGCGTTGGAAGTCTCCTGAGCACGCGAAGGATCAGGCGCCTCTGATTGGAAAGTCCACGAAGCTAGGGCGCAGAGTTCGGACGTACTCCGATAGCAGCGAGAGATCTCCTGCTCAACAGTCGTGAGTAAAAGGGGCGCGTTCTCAGAGCCTTTGCGGCGCGCACGCAACGAGCTCGTTAAACGCACGCGATCGCTGTACTCGACAACAAAAGTGCGCTACAGTCCAACTGTAGAACAGTTGGAGGTGTCATGGGTACAGGAGGAGCGCTGTGGAGCGCTCAGGCGCACATGCCGACCGTGCAGCGAGAGCGGCTGACGGTGGTGCACGGTGACGGTGCCTGGTTGACGACGTCCACCGGCGACCGCCTGCTGGACGGGACGGCCGGTTTGTGGCACGCCAACATCGGGCACGGTCGGCAGCGGCTCGCGGACGCTGCTCGGGCGCAGATGACGAGCTTGGAGACCTACCACGTCTTCGGGCGGTCGGCGAACGAGCCCGCACTGCGACTGGCGGACCGGCTCGCCGAGATGGTGCCCGTGGCGGGCTCGAAGATCTTCCTGACCAGTGGCGGGTCCGACTCGATCGAGGCGGCTTGCAAACTCGCCCGCCTGCATTGGCAGCTCGAGGGGCGTCCGCAGAAGCGCATTGTGGTCAGCCGCGAACGCGCCTATCACGGGTTGCACGCATTCGGCACCAGTATCGGCGGGTTGACTTACAACCGCACGGGGTACGGCACCTCATCGCTGGTTCCCGAGTGCGCCCGGATCCCCACGCACGGGCTAGACGGCGCGATCGAGGTCATGGAGCAGATCGGCTGCGAGAACATCGCCGCGATCATTACCGAACCCGTGCTGGGCACTGGCGGTGTCCACGGCCCTGAGCAAGGGTACCTGGAGGGCCTCGAAGAGTTCGCCCGTGCCAACGACATCCTCCTGATCATCGATGAGGTGATCACCGGGTTCGGCCGTACCGGCCGTATGTTCGCCAGCGAGCGCTGGCAGCTGTCGCCGGACATCATGACGATGGCCAAGGGCATCACCTCCGGCTATGCGCCGCTCGGCGGGATCGCCGTCGCACCACGCGTGGCCGATCGGTTCTTCACCGGGAAGGACGCCCCGATCTTCCGGCACGGCCTGACCTACTCGGGACACGCCACCGCGTGCGCCGTGGCCGAGGCGAACATCGACGTCATCGTGGACGAGGCGCTCGTAACGCGGGCGGCGAAGCTGGAGGAAGTACTGGTCTCCGAGGTGGGCTCGCTGCGGACCCACCCACTGGTCCGCGAGGTGCGCGCGGGTTGCGGGCTGCTTGCGGGCGTCGAGCTGAACGCGGACGCCGACGCCGCGGCGGTGGCGGACCTCTGCAGCGAGTCCGGACTCATGACCCGTGTCATTCACGGCAACACCCTGCAGATCAGCCCGCCTTTCGTCGTCACCGAACCCGAGATCGAACTCCTCGCGGCAACCATGCGGTCGGCGCTCGACCACTACAGCACCGCCCGCGTTGCCCCTGTCATCCCGGAAGTATCGGACTTTCAGAAGGGAGCACTGTGTTCTCGCAAGACGTGAGGTCCACATTGTCTCGTGCGGCCGGAATCACCTACGGCGACGTTCTCGAGACGCGAGCGCGAATCACACCGGCCCGAGTGGCCGTGGAGTACGAGGGCCACGACTTCACCTTCGCCGAGCTCAACCTGATGGCCAACCAGGCGGCCTGGAAGCTGCTCGACCTAGGAACCACCCAGGAGACCCCGATCGGGGTTCTCTCGGAGAACTCGCTGGATTACCTGGCATTGATGTACGCGGCGGCCAAGGTCGGCACGCCGCTGGCAGGGTTGAACTGGCGGCTGCGGGCCCCGGAACTCGCCGCGTCGATGACCGTCACCGAGCCCGACCTGCTGTTCGTGTCGGATCAGTACCGCGATCTCGCCCTCGACGCGGTCGCGCGTCTGCCGGAGGATCGGCGGCCTCGAGTGATCGAGCTGGCCCGCGCGACCGCGGATGACGGCCGGGCGGCGCTGACTCCGGCGCTTGCGCACGCCGAGTCCGCGAACCCTGGCGTCGAGGTCGACCCCGAGCAGGTGATGCTGATCATCTACACCAGCGGCACCACCGGTATTCCGAAGGGTGCCGCGCTGTCGCACCGCTCGCTGCTGGCCCGCGCCAGCATCATGTCTACGGAGATGCGGCTCGAACCGGAGGACAACTACGTCGCATGGTCGCCGATGTTCCACATGGCGTGCTCGGACTATCTTCTGCTGACGCATGCGCTGGGCGGCAAAGTGCTCCTACTGGCGAAGTTCGACACGGACCTCATCGTCGACTTCCTCACGCGCGAACGCGTGGGCTGGCTACTGATCATGCCCGGCATCCTGGATCGGATGACCGACGCGCTGCGCGCCGATCCCAGGCCCCGCAAGCCGGTGAAGTACGTCGGAACCATGGCCGACCTTTCACCCCTGGAGTCGATCTCGAACATTACCGACGCGCTCGGTGCCTCGTACTTCAACACCTTCGGCACCACCGAGGTAGGCACCCTCCCCGGCGCAAGCTCGTTCATCCCGCCGGGAGCCGATCCGACCGTGCTAAGCAAGGACCAGAGCACGTTCTGCCAGATCCGCGTCGTCGACCAGGACGGTCAGGACGTGCCGCCCAAGGGCGAAGGTGAAATGCTCATCCGGACCGCCACGATGTTCAGCGGGTACTGGAACAACGAGCAGGCGACCCGCGAGTGCACGGCAGGCGGCTGGTACCACACAGGCGACACCGTCCGGTTGCACGCGGACGGAACCTACGACTACCTCGGCCGACTCAAGTACATGATCAAGAGCGGCGGGGAGAGCATCTACCCTTCCGAGGTCGAGCAGGTTCTGCTGGACCACCCGAAGGTGCTCGAGGCGTCGGTCATCAAGGTGCCTGACGAAAAGTGGAGCGAGGTGCCAGCCGCGTACCTCGCAGCGGACGGTGACGTGACGGCCGAGGAGCTCATCGAGTTCTGCGCACCTCGCCTCGCCCGGTACAAGCTGCCCAAGCATTTCCGCTTCATCGGCATCGAGGAGTTCCCGCGGAACGTCACCGGCAAAGTGGAACGGTTGCGTCTCGAGGAGCGCTTCGCGCGGGGCCCGGCGCAGGGCTGGATGGCCGAAGGAGACACCGTAGGAGCACAGCCATGAGCAGTCTGATCAAGGTGGCACCGACCTCGGAATTCGAGGACGGCCGGCGCATTATCGTCAGTCACGAGTCGGGGCCGATCGGCGTCGTCCGCTCCGGTGAGCGCTATGTCGCAATGGCGGACCGCTGTCCGCACCTCGCGGGCCCGCTCAGCGCCGGAACCATCACGAAGACCACGGTCTCCGACGCCCCGCACGAGATCGAACTCGGATACGAGAACGGTGTCGTGACCTGCCCGTGGCACCACTGGGAGTTCGATCTGACAGATGGGCGGTGCCTGACCGACAAGCGGCTCAAGGCGACCTTCTACGAGGTCGTGATCCAGGACGACTGGGTCCACATAAGACTCTGAACACCCACCGCCGATCACATCTGGAGAATCTCATGTCCACCACGGAAGTGAGTGCGCCGACCACGCTCGAGCTACCCAGTAGCTGGGGGGTGGATTCCGACGTCCACCCGAACGCCAAGGACGGGATCCGCAGCCTGCGTCCGTACCTGCCGAAAGCCTGGGCCCGGCGGCTCAACCTCGACTCGCGCACCACGTGGGGCCGCACGATCAACGGCAACGAGATCAATCTGCCCCAGGCCCATTACGCCAACACGAAGGGGACGATGCGCCCCGACGCGATCCCGCCGGACGGCGGACCGCCGGGATCCGACCCGGAATACATGGTGACCGACCTTCTCGACCGGAACGACCTGGGCGCGGCCGTGCTCAGCCCCGGCCCCGGGCTGCAGCTCGGTGGGTTTGCCGATGCCGACCTGGCCGCGGTACTGGCCACCGCCATCAACGAGTGGCAGGCCAGCGAGTGGCTTCCGGTGGACCCGAGGTTCGTCGGCTCCATCGTCGTCGGCCCGCGAGACCCGCTCAAGGCCGCCAAGGAAATCGAGCGGTGGGGCGCCGACCCACGCTTCGTCGCCGTCTACATTCCGAGCATCGACGGCTGCACACTCGGAAAGCGGCACTACTACCCGATCTACGAGGCCGCAGAGGCCTACGGCCTGCCCATCTCGACGCACCCGGGTGGGGAATCGGCCGGGATCAACGGCTCGATGTTCGCCGGCGGTGCGCCGTCGTACTACTTCGAGTACCACACCATGTTCTCCCAGCCCAGCCAGAGCAACCTGGTCAGCCTGGTCGCCGAGGGCGTGTTCGAGCGCTTTCCCGGCCTGAACTTCGTCATGATCGAGTCTGGCTACGCCTGGCTACTCGAGATCATGTGGCGGATGGATCAGAAGTGGAAGGCGACCCGGGACGAGATCCCGTGGGTGAAGCGACCCCCCAGCGAGTACGTCGTCGAACGCGTCCGGGTCACCAGCCAACCCATGTACGAACCACGCCGAGCTTCTCAGCTGGAGAAGATGCTCGAGCTGATCCACGCCGACAAGCTGCTGATGTTCAGCAGCGACTACCCGCACTGGGACACCGACGACCCGGTCAAGGCGGCGGAGCGGGTCCCGCTCGCCATCCGCGACAGCATGTTCCGCACCAACCCGTGGTCGTTCTTCAACCTCAAGCAAGCGGGCACGACCACCCGTGCGGGACTGGTCCGTGCCTCCACCACGGGGCGGGCATGACGGGGCTGGAACGGGCCGGCTCCGTCCAGGGTGCCCGCGGGCAGCAGGACCGGACGGTCCTGCGCCTGCGGGTGGCGCACAAGCAGTTCCTCTCCCGGGATGTTGTGGGAGTGACCCTGGCGTCGACAGGCCCTCGACTGCCAGCGTGGACGGCGGGTGCCCACGTCACGCTCATGTTGCCATCCGGGCTGGAGCGGCAGTACTCGCTGTGCGGGCCGGTCGACGACGCGTTCGCTTGGCGCATCGCCGTGCTCCGCGAACCCGACAGCCGGGGCGGATCAAGCTACGTACACGACGAGCTCGAGGTTGGTGACGTACTCGAGGTTCGCGCACCGCGTAACAACTTCCCCCTGGCCAACGCCAGACGGTACGTGTTCGTGGCCGGAGGGATCGGGATTACCCCGTTCATTCCGATGCTCGCTGAGGCCGACCGAGCCGGAGCGGAATGGGACCTTCATTACGGGGCTCGAGATGCGGCGTCGTTCTCCTTCGCGGACGTGCTGCGCGAATACGGCACACACCGCGTGCACCTGGTGGCTCAGGACTGCGAAGGAGTGCTCGACCTCGACGCGATCCTCGGGGCGCTCGCCCCGGGGACGCAGGTGTATTGCTGCGGCCCGGAAGGCCTGTTGCAGGCGGTCGAACAGCGCGCCTCGGGCTGGCCCCCGGACATGCTTCACCTGGAGCGCTTTGCACCGGTGGGCCTCGGCGACGACGTCGCCGACAAGCCCATCACCGTCCACTTGAAAACCTCGGGGGTGCGCGTGGAGGTCGAGCCTGCTGAGTCCATTTTGGATGCCATGGTGCGGCACCGCATCGACGCGCCGTCGTCGTGCCGGGAGGGAACATGCGGGACCTGCGAGACCCGCGTTCTGTCGGGTACGCCGGACCATCGGGACAGCGTTCTAACACCGGCAGAGCAGGCGGCCGGAGACTACATGATGATCTGCGTGTCCAGAGCCCTTGGTCCCGAGATCGAACTCGATGCCTGATCGAGAGGTGGTAACACGACGTGGACACCAGACGCACAGGCCGAGCTGAATGGATGATGTTCTCTCGGCCCGAGAAACTCAACTGCATGTCACTGGGCGTGTATCGGGAGCTCGCCGAGCGCATCCTGCACGCCTCCGCCGACGACACGATCGACACCATCGTGATCGGAGGAACAGGCCGGGCTTTCACCACGGGCGGCGACCTCAAGGAGATCCTCGCGGCTCGCCAGCAGGGACGCCAGAGCGGCATCGACGTCGTCCACCAGTACGCCGAGGCCGCCCTCCGGCTCTTCGACGCGATCGAGACCTCGTCGAAGACCGTGGTCGCGATGGTCAACGGGGTCTGCCAGGCTGGCGGGCTCGGCATCGTGCTGGCGGCTGACTACTCAATGGTGTCGGACCGGGCCACCTTTGCTGCAGCCGAGGGAAAGGTCGGCCTCGCCGACCCGTTCGTCGCCGAGCGGCTCGGTGTACACATAGGACTCGCACGAGCGCGGAAGCTGGTACTCACCGCCGAGCAGATCGACGCGGCCACCGCTCTGCAGTACGGAATGATCAGTGAGGTCGTCGGGCACGACCAGCTCGAGGAACGCACGACCGGCTTCGTCGATTCCCTCGCCGAGATCTCACCGCACTCGCGAGCGCTGTTCAAGCGGTCGCTGAACCGACTACTCCCGCGCTTTGACCGAGAGGTGATGCTGCGTGGGAACACCGGCGCGGACGCGACTGAGGGCCTCACGGCCTTCGTCGAACGACGCACACCCCTCTGGCCGTCGTTCAACCCCGCGTCGGGGTAGGGCACGCGATGCACATCGGCGAACTCGTGCTCGAGCCGCGGTCACCGGAAAGCGTCGGCGACCGATGGTCAGTCGTCTATCGCCGCGAGCAGCCGCTTGACGCGCGCCTTGTTGCGTTCGAGGTGATGTGTCGCTTCGGTGGCCGCGAGTTCGAGGTCGCCGGCGCGCAGCGCCTCCATGATGCTGCGATGGTCACCGATGATGACCGCTGGGTCGTCGAAGATGTGGTCGCGGGCTATCAGGTGCATCAAGTAGAAATGCAACTCGCGAGCGAGTTGCTCGTAAAACGCCTGAATACGGCTGTTGTTCAGCATTCCGACGATCGCCGTGTGAAAACCCAGGTCCGCCGACACGATTCGGTTCGGATCCTTCGAGTCGGCTACGCCGACCAGTTTCACGTAAGCGGTCTCCACGTGCTTGAGCTGATCCGGGCTGGTGGCGCACCGAATGGCCGCCGTCTCCAGAACGACCCGGGACGCGTAGAGCTCCTCGATCGCCTCGGGTGTCGGGGACACCACGACGGCGCCACGGTTGACCTCGTGTCGCACCAGCCCCGCGATCTCGAGGATGCGGACCGCCTCGCGGACCGTGTTGCGCGCGACCCCCAGTTCGGCCGCGATCGCACTCTCCCGCATCCGCTGGCCGGGTGCTATCGCCCCAGAAAGGACCCGGGCGGACAGCGCGTCGGCGAGCTGCTGAGCCGTCGTGGTCCGCTGAAAGCTCAGCCCGTCGATCAATGCCATACCACAAAGTGTAGCGCACTTAATCACTTGCTGTTATCGCACCCCACTCCGGAGGGACTACCGTGCGTATCGTCGACTTCTCGACGCACCTGCCTGGGCCACTGGCCGCGCATTTGCTCGCCGAGCTGGGCGCCGATGTCCTCAAGGTTGAACGTCCGGGCACCGGAGACGGCAACCGCGACCGGCGAGCTACCATCGCCGGGCTCGGCGATTTGCACGTCGCGTTGAACAGCGGAACACGGAGCCTGGCCGTCGACAGCCGGTCCGCCCGGTGGCCGGAGATCGTGGGCGCCTGCGCCCGCTGGGCTGATGCGGTCATTGTCGGCGCGAGGCCCGAGAGCGCGCGCCGTCTGGCGCTGGACTTCGCGTCCCTCACCACGCACAACCCGAGCTTGGTCTACTGCGGGATCAGTGGATACGGGGCAAGGGGCCCATGGAGTTCGCTGCCCGCACACGGTCAGAACGTGGACGCACGCGCCGGCGCCGTCCCACTCAACCAGGACGGGCGCCGCTTCTTCACCAGGCCCGGATGGCGGCCAGTGGGTGCACCTCTCGCTGGTGTCTTCGCCGCGCTCGGCGTATTGGCTGGCCTGCAGCGACGAAGCGAGCGCGGCGACGCACAGTGCGTGCACGTCTCCCTGTGGCACTGCGCGATGTGGTGGAACTGGCGCGAACTGACCTCGCTGGCCAACGACGAAGCACCGTTCCCGGACCACTGCGCGATTGGCCCCAGGTACGCGGTGTACGCCTGCTCGGACGATCTGCCGCTGCTCGTCTGTCCGATAGAGGAGAAGTTTTGGCGGCGGTTCGTTGAGCTCACCGATCTGCCGGCGAGCCTGGCCTCGCGCGGGACGTGGCAGGTAGGCGGCACGGATTTCGGGTATCCGGATGAGGAGAACCTCATCGCCGCGGCGATGACAGCAAAGAGCAGCCAGGAGTGGTCGTCCGTGCTGGCCGACGCAGACATTCCGTTTGCTCCTGTTCTCGACGCGGCCGAGGCGCTGGCCAGCGAGCATGCCGCGGCAAGTGCGCTGTTCCGGACCACGGCCGTCTCCGGCGGGCAGGTCAACCTCGTGTCCGCGCCCTTGACGTGGGGCGGAGACGCCGCTTTGCCGCCGCCTCTCACGCCCCCTCCGGAGCTAGGCGAACACACCGCTCAAATCCTCGCCGAGCTGGGTCTCGTCGCGGACACCGAAGACAACGGCTCGACTGTTTCCCGCTGACAACAAGGAGTGTGCACATGACGATCACCCGGCCACCGTTGATCACAGTCGAAGGAAGTTATCGCGAGATGGGGGGCAGGTTGGGGGAACGCACGGCGGACCTAGTGGGGCAGAGCATCGACAACTACTTCCACCGGTTCCGGGCGGACGCAGGGCTATCCGCTGACGACATCGTGCGGTGGGGCCGGAAGTTCCACGACGCAGCACGACAGTACGACCCCAACATCGCTGACATGCTCGAGGGTCTGGCAGAGGGCGCCGGACGGCAACCATACGAGGTGGGCGCACTCAACGCTCGCACGGAGATCATGTACGGGAGGGAGTACGGCGATGGTGGATGCACCTCTCTGTCCGTGCTACCCCGCTATACCGCCAGCGGTCACACGCTGCTCGCACAGAACTGGGATTGGCACCCTGAGCAAGCAGACGTCACCTTCCTGCTGGCGACGAGGGATGCCTCCGGGTTCTCAGTCGTTTCGCTGACCGAGGCGGGCATGCTGGCCAAGAGTGGGCTTAACTCCGCCGGCATCGGCATCTGCTTCAACGCACTTGCCTCCGACCGCGACAAGGCCGGCGACGGCGTACCGATGCATGTCCTACTGCGCGGGGCGCTCCAGTCCATGACGATGTCGAAAGCGCACAAGCGCTTGCTGCCCATCGAGCGCATTTCGTCCGGGAATGTGCTCATCGCCGACGCCGGCGGCGAATCGATCAACTTCGAGCTGGCACCGGGCATGTTCGGCACCCTCTTGCCCCGCGATGGGCTCATCGCCCACGCAAACCACTTCGAGACCGGGCTCCCACTGCACGACTTCAAGGCAACCAGCAGCGCGCTGACCCAGCTCCGGGCCGCGCACGTACGCCATCTGCTCGAGCCGGCCCTGGAACGCCACATGGTGACAGTCGAAGACATCGCAAACGTACTGCGCGACGACTACTCGCATCCCGACGGGCTCTGCCGCTACCCGGACCCCGACGTCCCGGAGAGCGCGAAGTTCTGCACGGTGTACTCGCTGATCATCGATCTCGACCTGCGCACGATGTGGATTGCGCCCGGACCGCCGAGCGAGAACTCCTACACCCGGATCGAGCTCGACTCGATCTTCGACACCGATCAGGCCGGTCTCGCGGTCGATCTGGCACCCACCACAGTCGGGGCGTGATCACATGCCGAGCAAGGGAAGTGTGTGCCTGACTTTCGACTTCGACGCCATCTCGTTGTGGGCCGCTCGCGGCTTGGTCAGCCCTGGTCCAGTGTCGCGGGGAGAGTTCTGCGCCTACGCCATCGCCCGGATCCTGCGTCTCCTCGATCGACACGGCATCATCACGACCTTCTTCGTTCCCGGGCACACGTTGGAAACCTATCCGGAGCAGTGCGCCGCGATCCACGAGGCCGGTCACGAGATCGGGCTGCACGGCTACCTGCACGAGTCCGTGTCGAGTCTCGACCGGGACACCGAGCGGAGCGTCCTGCACCGGTCGGCCGATCTGATCGAGAAACTGACCGGCACCCGTCCGCTCGGGCACCGAACACCGAGTTTCGACTTCAGCCCGCACACCGTGGAGCTGCTCGAGGAGCTCGCGATCGAGTACGACTCTTCACTGATGGGCACCGATCACGAGCCTTACTACGCCAGAGTGGGGGACCAGCACCAGGACGACGGGCCTTACCTGTGGGGCCGGCGCAGCTCTGTCGTCGAGGTCCCGGCTTCGTGGACTCTCGATGACTATGTCCACCTGGAGTATGTCCGTTTCAACGGCATGGTGATGCCCGGCCTGCAGGACCCTCGCTCGATGTTCGCGCGTTTCCTCGACGAGGTCCGCTACATGGCCGAGCACATCGAGGACGGCGTCACGAACATCACCCTGCATCCCCAGGTCATCGGGAGAGGCGGTCGAATGCTCGCGTTGGAAGAGTTCATTGACCGGTGCCAGGGCTTCGGAGTCGAGTTCCGGACGTGTCTCCACGTCAGCCGGGCGTTCCGGGCACGAGCACTGGCGGCGACCGGGTGACAGCGCGCCGGCAGGATCGACGGCCACGCTGGCATGCGGGGCACCTTCGACGGTCGCCATTGGGCGGTGGTGAACGGCCGCGGTCAGCTGACGACGGAAGCGAGCAGGGCCTTTACTCTTGCCTTGTTGTGCTCGATGTGGCTCGCGGCCTCGGCGGCAGCCTGCTCCAGGTTCCCGGCTCGAAGCGCGTCCATGATGGTTCGGTGGCCACTGACCACAATGGACGACTGTTCGAACTCTCGATCGCGAACGACCAGATACATCAGGTAGAAATGCAGCTCGCGAGACAACTGCTCGTAGAAGGAGAGAACGCGGCTGTTGTTCAACATGCCGATGATGGCGCCGTGAAAGGCAAGATCAGCGGACACTATTCGGTGGGCGTTCCCCGAGTCGGCCACTTCGAGAAGCTGAGCGTAAGCCTTTTCGACTGGCCCGATCTGCTCGGTGGTGGCCGAACGGAGCGCCGTACACTCCAGGATGACACGGGATTCGTAAAGATCATCGAGGACTTCAGGAGTTGGCGAGACCGCCACCGCTCCGCGGTTCACCTCGTGACGCACGAGCCCGCCGAGCTCGAGGATTCGCACTGCCTCCCGGACGGTGTTTCGAGCGACGCCCAACTCCGCGGCCACTGCGGACTCGCGCAGTCGCTGACCTGGTGTTATCGCCCCCGACAGGATCCGCTCGGCCAACCAGTCGGCGAGCTGTTGAACAGTCGTCGTCCTGCGGAAACTCTGCCCTTCTATCAAGGTCACTCCAGAAATGTAGCGCACTTGATCAGCTGATTGCCGCTTGGGTATGGGCGCGCACCCACCTGACGGTCGCTTGAGCAGCCTGCGCGTGGTGACGCTCTTGCTTCGACGGTTCCAGGTCAACCAAAAGTGTAGTACTGTTCAACAGTACGACATCCTGCGTCGAGGTTTCAGCGTTTGCCATTCCCTGTCCATCTCTGATCACTGGAGCGCGAATGAAGAAAGCCTTCTTCGCCAGCATCGTCGGCACACTCATCGAGTGGTTCGACTTCTTCCTCTACGCCGCCGCCGCGACACTGGTCATCAACGAGGCGTTCTTCCCGAATGTCAGCCCGACGGTGGCGTCGATCGCGTCGCTGTCGACATTCGCCGTCGGTTTCGTGGCGCGGCCTCTCGGCGCGGCGATCTTCGGACACTTTGGTGACAGGATCGGCCGCAAGCGAGTCCTCACGATCACGCTGGTCATGATGGGAGTGGCCACGCTCGTTACCGGCCTGCTCCCGACGTATTCGTCGATCGGAATCGCCGCCCCGATCATCTTGGTGATCATCCGCTTCGTCCAAGGTGTCGGTGTGGGCGGTGAGTACGGCGGCGCGGTCCTCATGGTCTTCGAGCACAGCCGCCGGGATGATCGCAAGGGACTGTTCGGTTCTTTCCCGCTCGCAGCCGCATCCGCTGGTTTCCTGCTGGCCTCGGCATGCCTCGCGCTGATCAACGCCGTCGTCACCGATGAGCAGTTCCAGTCGTGGGGCTGGCGCATCCCGTTCGTGCTGAGCGTGCTGCTCCTGGCCTTCGGCTACTGGATCCGGCGCAGCGTTGACGAATCGCCCGAGTTCGAGCATGCCCAGGAGACCAACAAGGTCACGAAGCTTCCGATGGTGGAAATGTTCCGTGACTATCCCCGGCAGGTACTGATCGCCACCGCGATGCCGATCTGCATCGCCGTGAGTTACTCGCTGATCATGGTCTACATGGTCAGCTATGCCGCTGGCCAGGGTGTGGACCGGGGAGACCTCCTTGTGGTCACCACGATTGCCCAGTGCCTTTATATTCCGCTAATTCTGACCTCCGGCTACCTCTCCGACCGGATCGGGCGGCGCGCTCCGATGGTGGTCGGGATGATCGGCACCGGCGTCTGGGCTTTCGCCTTCTGGCCGTTGATCAGCACGGGGTCGTCCGGACTGATCTTCCTCGGTGTCGCTGTCGCCCTGGCTTTCGCCAGTGCCACCTACGGCCCGCAGGCCGCGTTCCAGGCGGAGCTCTTCCCCTTGCATGTTCGGTACAGTGGCGTGACATTCGGGTATCAGCTTGCCCAGGCGATCGCCGGCGGGCTTAGCCCGGTGCTGGCCGTGACGTTGATGGCTGGTTTCGGCACCTGGGTGCCCATCGCCATTGTCACCGCCATTGCCGCCGCGATCTCGCTGTCCGCGCTGTGGCTGAGTAGGAATTCCATGGCCGCTACCGAGGCCGGCTCGCTGTCGGTGGTCAACGCTCGTGAGTGAAAGACGTACCAGTCAGCATGGTTGTACGTGCAGATCGCACCGTCCGGACCGCCTCGGTCCGCACCTGACATTGCACAGGTAGAACGCGGTAGCATCGGCACACACCTGCCCTGGGTCCACACCCAAGGCGTCAGCACCCACTAGCTCCGCCACACCACCCTCACCTGGGTGCAGGGGCACGGTGACGGCGTTCACCGTGCCCCTGCACATCTCCGGCCCCCAGGAACGGGCCGCCTCCGATGCTGCTGGTCAAGAGGCGATCGTGCCTGTCGCGGTCTGGGCGAACGCCCAGTTGGAGTGGACGATGCGCCACTCACTGTCGATCAGTCGGTACGCCTCGGTGGCGTTCCAGGCACGCAGCTGCTGTTCGTCGCCGTTGTCGTCGAGCACGTAGGTGTTCAGGTTGTAGGCCAGGAGCGCGAAGTCCCCGCTGTCGCTGACGTGCACGACGGGGTTGAGGTACTCGCTGCGCACGATGTGCGGGTTCGAGTAGATGGCATCGATGTGCGCGACGACCGCGTCCCTGCCTGCCAGCAGGTCCTCGAGGACGGGATCGAAGTAGCTCAGTTCCTCGGCGTAGTTGTCGAGGTAACCGCGGCTGTCGCCAACGCTGAACCGCTCGTTGAAGGACTTCTCCAGCTCGATGATGGTCTTGCTGATTTCGTCCTTGTTGACGCCCATGACAGTTCCTTTCGTGCATGCCGCACGCCTGCTTCGGTGCGCATGCCGTGGCTGGTTCCTCTTGCTGGTCGGCCTGGTCGCCCACGTGGACGCCCTCGCCGCAGGGTTGCGCGGTTAGGTGAAGTCCGGGGCCAGGGCCGCATGCTGCGGCCGCGGCGACTCGCTCACCGCGGCTCCTCTCCACCTTCGACCAGACTCCGGGCAATCGCTTCGGCGCATGCGGACATCTGATGGTCAGTGGAGGACAGCGCCTGGCCACCACGACCGCGGTCACATCACCAGACCCCGCACCGGGGCTGAATCACCAAAGCCCCCAACGACCCCACCGAACGGCGATGGGGTCGATTGGAACGCCCACGACCGACGCTGCCCCGACTTGGGCATGAACCGATGGCGGTGCATGACCACCGGCGCAACAGTGTTCGCAGAACGCCCGCCAAACCTGGCTGTGCTGGCGAGAATCATCGGCGCTCTGAGCACGTCAACGGAGCCGCACGGTGAACGGGGCCCGTTTTGCCACGGCGAGGCACAGGAGGCCCGATCGACCAGTCAGCGCGATCACCGGGCGCGAGGAACTCGACACTCACCAGGCGTGCGCGGTTGCGGACCGAACACGCCACACACCGAGGAGGTAGCCGATGGAGTTCGGCGTGTGCTATTTCCCCACGGACTACGGCATGGGTCCGGATGCCCTGGCCGCCGCCGCAGAAGAGCGCGGCTTCGAAGCCCTGCTCTTCAGCGAGCACACTCACATTCCCGCCAGCAGGCAATCCTCCTACCCCCTCGGCGGTGATCTGCCAAAGATGTACGTGCACACCTACGACCCGTTCGTGGCTTGCACCGCGGCCGCGGCAGCGACGACCACGCTGAAGATCGGAACCGGGATTTGCCTGGTCGTGCAGCGGGACCCGATCACGACCGCCAAGGAAGTGGCCAGTGTGGACCGTCTCAGCGGCGGCCGGTTCCTGTTCGGAGTGGGAGCCGGCTGGAACCGCGAGGAGATGATCAACCACGGCACAGATCCGCGAACGCGGATGGCGCTCATGCGCGAGCGCGTTGAGGCCATGCGAGAGCTCTGGACGGCCGAAGACAGCGAGTACCACGGAAAGTTCGTGGATTTCGACCCGGTCTGGTCCTACCCGAAACCCCTGCAATCACCGCTCCCGGTACTCGTGGGTGGGATGGGGCCGACCGTGGAGGACCGCGTCTTGGCCTTCGGCGACGGATGGATGGCGGAGTGCGTCACGCCGGAAGAGGTGGACGTCTTCGCCGCTCGCGTGGACAAGCTCCAGCAACGCGCGGCTGACGCTGGACGAGCGCGAGTTCCGATCAGCCTGTTCGACGCGTCAACCGAGGACGGCATGCCCGAGCGATACGCCGCAGCCGGGGTCGATCGGTGCCTCTTCCAGCTTCCCGACGGCGATGCGTCGGAGGTCACCCGGGAACTCGACCGGCTAGCCCATCAGATCGAATCTGCGCGATGACCCCCACGACCGCCGTGGACGCCGAGGAACCGCCGTCGTGTCTGGGAGTCGTGACACGACGCCCAGACACGCGGTGGACGGCGCCACGAGTCCGAATCTTGCTCCGTTCGTGGCTCGGGGAATTAGCTCCTCGCGGCAGAGGCGGCTCGTTGTTCGGCTGAGCCGGGGATCTCACGTCCCTTGATCGACACGCCCTTGGTCTCGATCACGAAGCGCAGCGCGATCATGCCGATCAGGCAGGAACCCATCATGTAGTAGGCGGGGACCAGTGGATCGCCGGTGACCTGGATCAGCGATTCGTTGATGAGTGGCGCAGTACCGCCGAATCCCGAGGCTGCCAGGTTGTACGCCACGGCCATACCCGCATATCTCACGTGCGCTGGGAACATCGCGGGGAACGTCGCCGAGATCGTGCCCAGCTGCAGCACGTAGATCAGCCCGAGCACCGTGAATCCGACGATCGCCCAGACCAGGCCCTGCGCCATCAACAGGTACATCGGGATGGCCAACACGAAGACACCGACCAGTGAGATCCACCAACAGGGCTTGCGGCCGATCCGGTCTGACAACGAACCGGCGAGCGGAATGAAGACCATCGCGACGACCTGGCCGACGATCGCGAGCGTGTTGGTGCTGGCCGAGTCCATGCCGATCGTGCTCTGCAGGTAGGTCGGCATGTAGGTCATCAACGTGTAGTTGGTGACGTTCAGGGCGATGGCCAGGCCGAACAGTGCCAGACTCGGCTTCCAGTACTGGGTGAGCACCTGTTTGAGCGCGCTGGTCGCGGCGGCCTCGGACTTCCCGGTCTGCGCTAGGTCGCGAAACACCGGGGTGTCCTCGAGCTTGGTTCGGATGTAAAAGCCGATCAGCGCGAGTGGCAGCGCCAGCATGAACGGGACGCGCCATCCCCACGCTTCCATGGCGGTTTCGCCGATCAAGGCCTCCAGTCCGTAGACCGCCACAACCGCGAGGGTGATTCCAGCCCACGTGCCGAATTCGAGGAAGCTCCCCCAGAACCCACGCTGGCGGTCCGGGGCGTACTCGGCCATGAAGGTGGCGGCCCCACCGTACTCGCCGCCGGTCGAGAAGCCCTGCACCACACGAAGAGCGATCAACAGCATGGGCGCGTAGACCCCGACGCTTTCGAACGTAGGAAGAACACCGATGAGGAAGGTGGCCAGACCCATCAGGATGATGGTCATCGCCAGCACCTTCTGCCTGCCGATGCGATCCCCCAGCGGACCCCACACGATCCCGCCCAACGGGCGCAGGACGAACGAAACCGCAAGCCCCAGCAGAGTCCCGAGCGTGCCGAATTCACCTGGGAAGAAATTCGTCGTGATCTCGGTAGTGAGGTAAGCGTAGACGCCGTAGTCGAACCATTCCGTGGCATTGCCGATCGCCGAGGCCGCGACCGCCCGACGCAGCGATGACTGCGGTGTTTCCTCCTCATTGCCTGCTGTTTTCTGACCGGCTGGGAACGATGCCATCCGACACCTCCTGTTGCGGAACGGTTCAGTCGCCGAATAGTACGGATGCACAACGAGGCGGGCTTCAAGAGCGCCGACGGTTATTCGGCGAATTGCAAGCACTCTAGGCCCGCGGAAGGGCGGATCACATCAGGAGATGAACAACCACAAGAGCCCATATTGTGACAAATTCAGCAGCACACCGAGGAAAACTTTAGACCGCCATGAAGACGCGACCGCAATCATTCCATTCCGATTACGCGGAAAGAAGTTCTGCGATGCCGTCGCCACAGGAGGGTTCGGCCGACCCGGAGGCCCGGGCTTCGGCACAACCTCAGGGGCGCAGGACGATGCGACCGGGAGCAGTACGTGCGGCGAACCGCTCGTGCGCTGCCGCCGCCTGCCGGAGCGGCATGATGTCGTGGATCACCGGTGCGACGACGCCGCGCTCGATGAAGCGCAAGCAGTCCTCCAGCTCCAGCAGGCTGCACGCTTTCGAACCGACGAGGTGGATCTCGCGGATGATGAACGCGCCGGGCAGAACTTCGACCGGTCCACTATCCAGGTTTCCGACGATCACCACCGTGCCGCCGCGCCGGACCGCCCGGAGGCTCTCCGGAAGCGTGTACCGAGCGGACAGGTCGAGGACCACGTCGGGCTGGAGGCGCTGCTCCCGCACCTGCTGTGCGAATCGCCCCTCCTCCAAAACCAGGACCTCGTCGGCGTAGCCCTTGAGCAGATCGACCTTCGCAGGCGTCGATGTCACGGCGACGACCTCGGCGCCCATGCCGCGAGCGAGTTGCGCGGCATGGATCCCAACACCACCGCCGGCGCCGGTGATCAGCACCCGCTGCCCGGCCTGGGCCTTCCCAAGACGCAGCGCGTGGTAGCCCGTGCCGACAGCGCAGGCCGCAATCGCCGCAGCTGCGAAGCCAACGTTATCCGGGATTCTGGCCAAGCTCAGTTCATCGATGACGCAGTACTCGGCATATCCGCCATCGAGCGTCTCGCCGTAGAGCACACCGGTCTCGCACAGAACTTCTTCTCCTCGAAGACAGGCGGGACAGCTGCGACACGCACGGCGCTGCATGCACGCCACCCGGTCCCCCGCCACGAAGCGCGTCACGTCATCGCCGACACACACGACCGTCCCGGCAATCTCGTGTCCCATGATCGCCCCGAGCAGCCTGTCGGCCTTGCCGGCGCGCCGCATGACGTCCTGACCGCACACGCCGCAGGCCGCGACCTGGACGAGTACCCCGTGCCGGTCGGGCGTCGGCACGTCAACGACGCGCTCGGCGAGCACATCCGAATCACCGAACCGCTCGAGCGGCCACGCGCGCATCGTCCTGCCGGTCATGTCTCGCTCCTCTTCGTCGCTATGCCGCGATATCGGTAGCAACGTAGGTAGAAGCAAACCCGAGCGCGATTGTGATACTCACGAATCTTGGTATGCGCACGGGCAAAGTTCCCATACCGCATCGCCCCACCGGTACGCATGAGTGGAGGGGACCGCACATCGCAGTCGGGGCGACGGATCTCACCACCGGTTGATGCCTCCGTCGTCGATCGCCAGACCCGGCCGATCGTAGGCAAGTTCCTTGATCGACAGTGAGGTGTCCTCACCAGAAGCCAGCTCGGACACGAGCTTGCCGGTGATCGGCCCCGTCACGTTGCCGTAGGAATGGCCCGCGGCCAGAATCAGTCCTGGAACCTGCGGAACGCGGTCAACGATCGGCAGCGAGTCAGCGGTCCCCGGCAGAACACCGGTCCAGGCTCCTTCCACGGGCAATTCCCGGTACTGCGGAAACGTCTCGAGCAAAGCGCCGATGGCGAGGTGCAGTCCGATGGTGGAGATTCGGTGCTCGACCAGGTCGACCCGATCCATCGGACACCCGATGAACAGGTTCCCGTCCTCAGTTCGGCAGATCGACTCAAGGTGCTCGACGCCGCCGTCGGGGTCTTCGTAGGAGGACGTGAAGTACTCGTCGCGGTAACTCGGCAGCTCCCGGATGCACGCGTAGTTCTTCGCAGCCAAGGGCCCGTTGAGGATCTTGTCGAGCCGTTCCTCGATCTTGCCGAACATGACCGCTCCGAGTCGCTGCTTGACGATGGGAACCCCCACCCCGTCAGCGGCCAGCATCGTCGCCCACGATCCGGTGCACCACACGACCTGGTCCGAAGAGATGTCCCCGGCAACGGTGCGCACGCCGACGGTCCGGTCCCCGTCACGCAGCAGCCCGAGGGCCGCGTTGTGCTCGTAGACGCGGACGCCGGAGCGCCTGGCGGCCTGGGCGACGGCGCGGACGAACTTGGGAGTCCGGATCTGGCCGTCCTCCGGGCAGTAGACCGCTCCGAGAACGTTCGGCCCGAGCACAGGAGCAGCCTCGCGCGCGGCCTGCGCGTCGAGCAGTTCCATCTCCATTCCGATCGCCCGGCGCGCTTCGACGAACTCGGAGTACACCCGCCGCTGGTCGTCGGTGACGAAGTAGATCATCGCGCCGTTGCTCTGGTACTCGAACGATGGCCCCAGGTCCGCGGAGAACTCGTCGTAGAGGGCACGACCTGCTCGGGAGAGCTCCAGCGAGTACCCGGCGTTCCGGTTGTGCATCGAGAGGAAACCCATGTTCCGCCCCGACGCGCCGTGGGCGAGTTCGTTCTGCTCGACCAGCACGACGTCGTGACCCTTGCGAGCCAGGAAGTAGGCGGTCGTCACGCCCACGATTCCTCCGCCGACCACAACGACGTCCGCCTTGTCCAGAATCATTCCTTGGCCTACCTCCGCAGAAGCGCCGGACTCGTACCGGGTGACGTCCCGCGTCACGCCGGACCTCCCAGCGGCGACGATGATGTGCTCGGGGAAGGGCTCACATCCGCAGTGCTCTCGTGACCAGGACGGCGCCCGAGGGAAGATTTGCCGTTCCCCGTTCCGACGTTAGGCGCCCGCCTCAGGGAGACGTCAGTGTGAATGTCTACAGCTCCGCGACATCCCGCTCGGAACCATGCCAATAGGCGGCCTCCGCCAGCGGGCCCGCCCCGCCGATGAGGACTGCGGCGGACGATCGAGTTGGACGAATTACAGCGACACGTTCAATCCGCTGGCTTTTCGCGGATAGTTCGGCCGTCGCCAACACGCATACGTTCACATCGTCGGTGAGGGCTCGTGAACACCGCCGACGGAAGGATGTGCACGCATGGCTGAACTGACAGTCGCCACCGCTCAGCTCGAGCTGCGAGCGGAAACGAGCCTCGACACCTACGTCGAGCACGTCGACGCGCTCGTCGAGCGGGCTGCCGCGGAGGGGGCGGAGTTGGTCGTCTTCCCCGAAATGTCGAGTACCGGGCTGCTCGGTTCGATCACCGACCACACGGTGACGACCCAGTCCATCGTCTCCGACTACTGGGACGTTCTCCCCCGGTACATCGATGACATCGTCGATTCCACTATCGCGTCGGCCCACAACCACGGAATCACCGTGCTGGGCGGCAGCCACAACAGGCGAGCCGATGACGGGACCCTGCGCAACACGGCCTACCTCGTCCACCCGGACGGCCGAGTGGAGCAACAGGACAAGATGCACCTCACCCCGCAGGAGCACTCACTGGGCACTCGGGGCGGCGACCAGTTGTTGATCACGCAGATCGGGCCGTTCACCGCCGGTCTGCTGATCTGTGCCGACATCCAGTTCCCGGAGCTCTCCCGGTACCTGGTGCGCAACGGAGTCGACCTGATCCTGTGCCCGTCGCTCACGTGGAACCGTCGGGGCGTGCACCGAGTGCGCACCGGCTGTCAGGCACGCGCCATCGAGAACCAGCTCTACGTCGTGATGTCCCCGCTCGTCGGCCACTCCGGCCTGCCCGCCGATGCGCCAATGCACGCGGTCGGCCGGGCACTGGTTTCCACTCCGGTCGACCGCACGATGGGAATCAACGACGGGATCTTGGCTCTCGGAGCCGAAACCGGAGAGGACCTCGTGATCACCGCGCTCGACCACGATCTCCTGATGGCCTCCCGTGACGAGCCCGAGGCGCCCGGCCTGAAGCTGCAGCGGCCTGATCTCTACGCCGGCCTCATGCCCTAGGCCGGAGGCCATGACCGCCTGAAACCGCCTTGTGGATGACACACGCTCAGAAAGGTCGACATGACCGCACGCGTTGACCAGTCCGAACGCCCCCACGGAGCGCTCTACCTCGACGATCTCGAAGTGGGCATGACCTGGGTGACGCGCGGGCGCACCATCACCGAAACGGACCTGGTCACCTATGGCTCGTGGTCCTGGGACACCCACCCGCTCCATTTCGACGAGGAGTACTCGAAGCGCACCCAGTTCGGTGGCCGGATCTTCCAAGGGCCAGGAGCCCTGGCAGTGGCGTTCGGACTGGAGATGACCCTCGGTTGGAAGATGGGCACCGTACTCGCCTTCCTCGGCATCCGCGAGTGGGAGATGCTCGCACCAGTGCGGATCGGCGACACGATCCGCGTGCGTGAAGAGGTGACCGAGGTGCGCCCGTCGCGCAGCAAATCCGACCGTGGGGTCGTCACCACCCGCGTGGAGATCGTGAACCAGGACGACGTCGTCTGCCAGAGCGGATTCTGGCTCGTCCTCTCCAGCCGCTCCCCCGCGGAGAACACCCCTCGTTGAAGGGGCAGTGGGGCTCGACGGTGTCACCGACGAGCCCCACTGCCGTGTGCACGGTCGGCCCGCGCGCCGGAGTCCGGTACGAACTCCGGGCGTTTGTCGACCACGAGCTCCGGCACGGGCCCGGTCCACTTCTCCACGTCCACCGCAGCGTGCTGCGCCGTCGTCGCCTGCGACAGGCGGGAGGACGGGACGTCCGGGGTGAGGACGTTGGGGTTGCCGTGGCGGCAGAAGGACGGGTCGACGGGGTCGGGGTCGTACCACGCACCTGTGGAGAGCTGCACGATGCCGCGACGCACGTTGTCGGTGATGATCAGACCGGCCAGGCACGACCCGCGTGCGTTGACGATCCGGATGATGTCACCGGCCTCGAGACCGCGTGCCTCGGCGTCGGCTGGGTGCAGGCGGGCAGGCTCCCGGCCGCCGATCTTGCTGCGAACGCTGGTCTCTCCGACGTCGAGCTGGCTGTGCAGCCTGGTCCGCGGCTGATTGGAGATCAGCAAGAGCGGGTGTTGCTCATCGGCCTCGGGCCACTCCTGCGGACGGCGCCACACCGGGTGCCCCGGACAGTCGTCGTAACCGAACGAAGCGATGGTCTCGCTGAAGATCTCGATCCGGCCGGAAGGAGTCTTCACCGGGTGAGCCGCAGGATCCTCGCGGAATGCCGACAGCAGGACCTGATCTGGGTCCGGGACCGGGATCGCGATGCGCTCGCGAGTCCAGAACTCCTCGAACGGTGGCACTGCGCAACCCAGTTCGCCGAGCCGACCCCGCCAGCCGGTGTAGAGGTGCTCCAGCCACTGCGGCACGCTGCGTCCCTCGCTGAAGGACTCCCCCACCCCCAGACGCTCGGCCAGGGCGCAGAAGATCGCATAATCGTCCCGCGCGGATCCCGCGGGACGAGTCAGCGCCGGCATCGGGAAGAAATCCGGGTCGTTGCGGCCGGCGCCGAAATCATCGCGTTCGATGCTCATCGTCGCCGGGAGGACGACGTCGGCATGCCTGGCGGTACTCGTCCAGAACTGCTCGTGCACGATCACCGTCGACGGCTTGCGGAACGCCTGGCGAAGCCGAGCGAGATCCTGGTGGTGGTGGAAGGGGTTGCCACCGACCCAGTAGATCAGGTCGATATCCGGCAGACGCACCGTCGTACCGTTGTAGTCGATCTCGCTTCCCGGGTGCAGCAGCGCATCCGCGATCCGCGCGACTGGAATCGCGCTCGGCTCGGGGTTCTTCCCCTGGGGAAGCGCAGGCGGGCTGGCGACCCGGCGTGGCAGACCGACATCGAAGGTCGATCCGTAGCCGTGCTGGAAACCGCCGCCTGGCAGTCCGATCTGCCCCAACATGGCAGCGAGGGTCAACCCAGCCCACACGGTTTGCTCGCCGTACTGCTGGCGCTGCAGTGACCAGCTCACGTTGATCAGCGTCCGCGATCGGGCCATGCGCCGCGCGAGAACGACGATCGTGTCCGCCGTCGTCTCGCACATTCCTGCGGCCCACTCCGGCGATTTCGGCAACCCGTCGGCGTCCCCGCGCACATACCGCGCGAAGACCGAGTATCCCACGCAGTGAGTGCGGAGAAACTCGCGGTCAACGAGATTTTCACGCTCCAGGACGTGCGCCAGCGCCAGCATCAGAGCCGTGTCCGACCCGGGACGCGGGGAGATCCACTGCGCACCCGCCTCGGCGAAGGTGTCATCCGCGATCGGCGAGATGCTCACGAACTCGCAACCACGCCGCCTAGCCCGCGTGATCGCCTCACGGGTCGTGTGCCGGCCCACGCCTCCCGGCCCGACCGCCGAATTCTTCTCCGAAACACCCCCGAACGCCACGAACAGCTCCGTGTGATCCGCGACCGATTCCCAGGTCGTGGCTTCAGTCATCAGATCCTCGGCCCGGCCGACGACGTGTTGCAGCAACACACTCGAAGCGCCATAGCTGTAGTCACCGAGCCCGGAGACGTATCCACCAAGGGTGTTCAAGAAGCGGTGCAGCTGACTCTGCCCGTGGTGGAAACGCCCCGCGCTCGACCACCCGTACGAACCTCCGAAAACCCCTTCAGAGCCCTTGGTCGAGTACACCCGTTCCAGTTCGGCGGCGACCAGCTCGATCGCCTCGTCCCACCCGATTTCGACGAACGACTCCTCGCCTCGGTCACCCGGGCCGGGTCCGCCCTCGAGCCAACCCCTCCGGACCGCCGGGCGCGTCACTCGGGCCGGGTGGTGCTGACTCGATGCCAAGTTGTGAATGATGCCGCGCGGGTCCGGGTCCTTCCGCCACGCCGTGACCGAGTGCACAGCACTCCCGGTGGTGACCGCCTCCAGCACCCCGAAGTGCGTCAGGTGGATGCGGCGTGGCATCTGCCCTCCGCTCCCCTGTTCCGCACGGGCCTGGTGCTCGGGCTCGCCCGAGGCGCTCACCTTCCGGCCTCCGCAGCTGATCGGTCGTTACGTCGAGGCTCGCGCGCAAGGAGGAACATCGTCGTCGCCAGCCCGGCGATGGCCGTCAAGGTCCACCAGCCCGCGGACTTCCCCGCGCTCTCCGCCGTGACCGCGTAGATGTACGGGAAGGCGATCGCGCCCGCATTGCCGAGAGTGAGGATCAGTCCCAGAGCGGTACCGAAATCTTGCACCGGCACCTCATCCGGGTACTCGCTCGGCGAGACCGTGCAAGGTGCGAAGTACATCGACCCGACGAGCCCGATCCCGGCGAGGACGAACCAGATCGACACCCCTCCAGCGAAGGGGAGCGCAGCGAGCAGGACGACCATGACGGCACCCGGGATCCACAACGTCGGCAGGAAGCGCGGGCTCCGATCGCCCCACACCCCGCCGACGACCGAACCCGGGATTCCCAGGAAGAGCAGGGTCGCCGACAACAGCCCCGCCGACGAGGTGGAGAAACCGAGCTCGGCTTCGGCGTACTCAGGTCCCAGCTGTGAAACCGTGAACAGGATTCCGTAGGCGGAAACGCTGCCGACCCCGATCGCCCAGATCGACCGGGAACGCAGGCAGGCGAGCGTCCCGCGCCAGGAGAAGTGGCCACCGTCCAGCTCGGGCAGGTCCGCGGGAACGCGGAGTGCGCCCACAGCCACCACTGTGACCACGACCCCGACTCCTGCGGCAATACCGACCGCCGGGCGCCACCCGAAAGCCTCGAGCAGCGCGACCCAGGTGTACAGGCCGACCGCAGCCCCGGCTGTGAACCCGAACCCGTTCACGAAACCGCCCACGACGAGCTTGGCCTGTCCCTTCTTCGCCCATGCGGCCGCAAGCGGCAGGGCACTGCCCACGATGATGGACATCGACATCCCGCCGATCAGCCGTGAGAGCAGAAACCACGTGAACCCGTCGGCGACCGAACTCATCAAGGATGACGCGGCGAGCATTCCGGATCCGACGACCGCGACGAGTTTGTAGCCGAAGGCCGCCGCCGCGAACCCCGCAGGAATGTGGGCGATCGCGTAGCCGAGGAAGAACGCGGACACGAGCAGGCTGATCCGGGTCAGATCGAGACCGTACTCCTCGGCGATGGGGCCGAAAGCTGGGACCATCGCGTACATCTGCAGTCCATAGCCGAATGCCAGAAGTACGACGGTCCCGATGACGAGCCACCGCCGCACGTCACGCGTGGCTGTTGTGGTCCGGCTTTGTTGGGACAGTGCCATGAGATACCACCTTCGGTGCGTCTCGTGGTCAAGAAGGACCGGGCAGCTCCGCTGTCAGCCCGCACACAGGTAGTGCAGTTCGCTTCGCGATTGGACGTATCGTTGCCCCGGGATCTCGATGGCGGCACTGGGATGTTCACCATCCGGCTACCGGATTCGGTATTCTCCACGATTGCCCGCGCCCGGAGTCGGCAAGGGGCGCACCGGCATCACAATTCCACGACGCAGTACTGAGTCCTGGCCGCACACCGGCGCTCCGCGCAGTCGCTCGTTGGAATGGCCACAGCGAAGCCGCGTCCGTCCTGCATTCCTCCTATTCCGCGGTTGCCGTGCTCGTTCTAGCGTCGGGTCCGGCTCGTGGCCGCGCACAGGCGGTGCCGTCACGAGCCACGTGCCTGAACCGCTGCGATTCCGCGAAGGAGCCCCCAACATGGCCGTCGCAACCGTCCAGACCATTGCCTTCGACCAATCACGCACTGCGGAGATCGGGCCTGCCCTGCTCGACTACGGCGCGCGAGAAAGTGGGCTGAAGCAGCTCGGGCCGAGCCTCATGACCTTCGCCGAGGAAAGCTCGACGGACTGGTGGACCCTCAAGTACGAAGAGGTCGTCTTCGTCGCCGAGGGAAAGGCCGTCATCACGGTGCGCGGCACGGACTCCGTCGTCGTGGCCGAACCCGGCCAGGCCATCACCATCCCTCGGGATGCGACCGTCCGCTACGGCGGGACCGCCGGCAGCCGGCTCTTCCTCGCGATCACGCCGGTGAACTGGCGTGAGTTGGAGGAGACCGAGAGCTGACCTCACCACGCCCGTACTTTGCGGACGGAGCTTCGTCCGCTTTCGCCGAGAGTCCAGCACACAAACCGGCATGTGGCGCCGATGTACGAGGAGTCGAAGTGAGCACAAACAGCGCTGGTCTGCCTACCGGGGCAGTTCGCGCTCTGGAGGGCGACCTGCGGGCGGCGATCGGTGGCGAGGTCCGGTTCGACGCGGCCAGTCGCGCCATGTGGTCGGCGGACGCGTCGAACTACCGGGGAGTCCCGATCGGTGTGGTCGCGCCGCGGGACGCGGGCGAGGTCGAGGCGGCGATGGCGGTGTGCCGCGAGCACGACGTGCCGGTGATGCCGGTGGGCTCGCGGACCTCGATCGCGGGTCAGGCGGTCAACACCGCGGTCGCGTTCGACCTGCGCACGCACATGAACGCGATCGTGGAGGTCGATCCGGACGGTCGGTCCGCGCGGGTGCAGCCGGGGGTGGTGTGCGATGCGGTTCGCGACGCGGGCACGCCGCACGGGTTGACGTTCGGGCCGGATCCTTCGACGCACAACCGCTGCACGATCGGTGGGATGATCGGCAACAACGCGTGCGGGTCGCACTCGGTGGCCTGGGGCAAGACGGTCGACAACGTTCGTTCGCTCGAGGTGCTCACCTACCGGGGAGAACGGCTCACGCTCGGTCCGCGCGGTGACGAGCAGGGCACGATCCCGGACCAGCTCCGGGCCCTGGGACAGCGGATGGCCCCGGAAATCGAGCGTCACGTGCCGGAGCTGACCCGCAGGGTGTCCGGGTACAACCTCGACCAGTTGGTCCCCGGGAACGTGAACCTGGCGAAAGCGCTGGTCGGCACCGAAGGCACGTGCGCGACGATCTTGGAAGCGACCGTGGACCTGGTCGAATCGCCGCCCGCGCGGGCGCTGGCGATCCTCGGTTTCCCCGACGCCTACACCGCGGCCGATCACGTCATGGTCGTGCGTGAGCAGTCCCCGCTCACGATAGAGGGCATGGACGCCGGCTTGATCGCCGCGCTGCGCGCGTTGCGGCCCCACGAGACCACCAGTCGCATGCTGCCGGAGGGCAACGGCTGGCTCTACGTCGAAACCGGTGGCGAGAGCCGCGCCGCGGCCGAGGCCGCCGCGCACGCCGTGGCCACCGCGATGAAGCCCTACACCACCGGTGCGGTGGTCGTCTCCGAACCGGCCCAGATGGCCGCGCTGTGGCGGGTCCGCGAGGAGGGCGCGGGACTGCTCACCCGCTCGCCCGATGGCGGCGAGGCCTGGCCGGGCTGGGAGGACGCGGCAGTCCCGCCGGAGCGCTTCGGCGCCTACCTGCGCGAGTTCGACGAGGTCCTGGCCCGGCACGGCCGCAAGGGCATCTACTACGGTCACTTCGGCGACGGCTGCCTGCACGTGCGCATCGACTTCGACCTGGCCACCACCCCGGGCATCGCGAACTTCCGGGCGTTCATGACCGACGCGGCCGATCTCGTCATCGCCCACGGCGGGTCGCTGTCCGGCGAGCACGGCGACGGCCAAGCCCGCGCCGAGCTGCTGCCCCGGATGTACCCGCCGCAGATCATCGACGGCTTCGAGCGGTTCAAGGCGATCTGGGACCCCGACAACAGGATGAACCCCGGCCGCATCGTCCGGCCGGCGACGATGGACGAGAACCTGCGCGTGTTCGTCGGCATGCCGATCATCTCCGAACAGCCACAACTCGCCTTCACCCACGACCAGGGCTCCTTCACCCGCGCCACCCGCCGTTGCCTGGGCGTGGGCAAGTGCGCGGTGGACACCGGCAGCGGCGTGATGTGCCCGAGCTGGAATGTCACCCAGGAGGAGAAGCACTCCACCCGAGGACGTGCCCGGCTGCTGTTCGAGATGGCCAACGGTGAGGTCATCACCGACGGGTGGCAGTCCGACGAGGTCGCCGAGTCGCTGGACCTGTGCCTGTCCTGCAAGGGCTGCAAGTCCGACTGCCCGGTCGGGGTCGACATGGCCGCCTACAAGACCGAGTTCCTCGCCCAGCGCTACCAGGGCAAGATCCGCCCGCGCTCGCACTACTCGATGGGCGCGCTCCCGCGCTGGCTGCGCGCCGCCGCCACGCTTCCGGCACCGCTCGTCGACGCGCTCAACCGGCTCGCGCAGGTCCCCGCGCTGGCCCGGGTCGCGAAGAAGGCCGGTGGAATCGACCAGCGTCGTGCGATCCCACCGCTGGCCCGCGAGACCTACACCTCCCGCGCCGCACGCGGACCGCGGTCCTCTCCCGTGCCGGACCTGGCCATCGAGCCCGGAAGCCGAGGCCCGCTGGTGCTGTGGACCGACACCTTCACCAACCACTTCGACCCGGACATCGCCGCAGACGCCGTCGCCGTGCTCACCGCGCTCGGCTATCGCGTCCAGACACCGCCGCGCACCGTCTGCTGCGGCCTCACCTGGACCTCCACCGGCCAGGTCACCACCGCCCGCAAAGTCCTGGCCCGGAGCCTGAACGCGATCGGCCCGGCGCTGGACGACGGCGTCCCGGTCGTCGGCCTGGAACCCTCCTGCACCGCCGCGCTGCGTTCCGACGCCGCGGAACTGCTCCCGGACGATCCGCGGGTCGAGCTCCTGGCCACGCAGGTGTTCACGTTCGCCGAACTGCTCGCCCGGCACACCGAAGAACTCACAGCCGCCGCGGGCGACTCGGCTCAGGAAGTGCTCGTGCAGGTGCACTGCCACCAGCACGCCGAACTCGGCAGCGAACCCGACCGGGCAGTGCTCGACGCGCTCGGCGTGACCGCGACCGTTCTCGACTCCGGATGCTGCGGCCTGGCGGGCAACTTCGGCTTCGAAGAAGGCCACTACGACGTCTCCATGGCCTGCGCCGAACGCGCACTACTGCCCGCGATCCGGCAAGCCGAGCCCGCGGTCGACCTCCTCGCCGACGGCTACTCCTGCCGCACTCAAGTCCGCCAAGCCGGCGAACGAGAACCCGTCCACCTCGCCCAGGTCGCCGTCCGCGCACTGCGCGACAACGGATGAGCACCGATGTGGTCATGTGGTGCTCCGGGTGCTTCAGGAGCGAAACCAGGGCATGCGGTGGGCGTCAGCACCAACCCGGGAATCCCCGGTCCAGAAATACCGACGTGCCGCCGGTTCCGTTCCACTTCGGCGGAACCTGACCGGCGGCACGTCGGATTCCGCGCGTCAGGGAGCGAATGACGCGCCGAGGTTCTTCACGATCCGCTCCGCTTCGGCACTCATCTCGCGGACTACATCACCGGCGGGGCGAATGTCGTGGATGTTCTGCACCGACTGGCCGGCGGGCATCATTCCGCGCTCGGTATCGCCGTCGATGTATCCGGTCTCCACCAGCGGCCCGGCAACCGCGTACTGCAGTGGGAACGGCGCCGCCTGATCCTGTTTGCTCTCCCACTCCCGAGTCCACTCGTTGCGGAACCCTCGCATGGTCTTGCCCGAGTAGGCCTTCGAGATGTCGACCTGGTTCAACGCTCCGTTCACGACCCTCTCCTTGAAACGTTGGTGCCCGAACGCCTCGGGGGTGGCGACGAAACGGGTGCCGACCCACGCACCGACCGCGCCCACCGCCAGTGCTGCGGCCAAGCCGCGGCCATCCGCGATACCGCCGGCAGCCAACACCGGCTTGTCGACGATGTCGACGACACCCGGCACGAGCGTCAGCGTGGAGGCCCTACCGGTGTGCCCACCACCCTCGGTTCCCTGAGCCACCAGGATGTCGACGCCATCCTCGTCCGCCCGCCGAGCCGCACCGATGGACCCGACCAGAGCCATCGTCGTGATGCCCCGCTGCCTGCACTCGTCGATGAACCACTTCGGAGTCCCGAAGGTCACGACAACCGCGGCCGGCCTGGCCTCGAGGATGATCTCGACCTGGCGCGACACGACGCCAGGGGTGAGGAACGCCTTGATGCCGTCCATCTTGGCCTGGTCCTCGGGCGACATGCGGCCGAGCGCCTCACGCACCGGTACCCACGCCGAATCGTCCTCGGTGGTCAGTGACTCCGGCAGGAGGATGTTCACCGCCCACGGATTGCTGGTGCGCGCCTTGATCGACTCGATCTGCCGGTGCAGTTCGTCCGGCATCATCGTGGAGCCCCCGAGGCAGCCGAGACCACCGGCCTCGCTGACCGCGGCCGTCAGATCAGCCTGGGCGACGCGCGCCATGCCGGCCGAAGCGATCGGATGGGTGATGCCCAGTTCCTGGGTGAAGGTCGTGCGAATCATGGTCGTTCTCCCTGCTCGTCGGTCATCGCCGTTCGAACGCTCGGCGGGATGGGTCGCGCACGCGCTTGTGCGGCGTCGACGTTGACGTAGGCCAGTTCAGCGGTTGCGATCTCCCGACTGCCGCTGCTGATCGTGAACTCGAGGTCAAAACTGCTGTTGCCGACACGGTTGCACCTGGCCACGACGTCGAGTACGTCGTCGAAGCGTGCCGGTGAGGCGAATCGGAGATTCGCCGAAACGACCGAGGGATCCATTCCGGCGCGGTTCAGCTCCTGGTAGGTCCACCCGAGACTCCGGAAGTACTCGGCCATGGCCACATCGGCGATTTCGAGATACCGGGCGTTGAACAGGTAGCCCTGCAGATCGACCTCGTGGTACCGGACGCGGTGGCTATGCACTCTCATCACCTCTGCTCGATGCGAGGCCAACCCCCTGCTCTTGCAGATCGGTCAAAACCCGGCGGCGGTCGATCTTTCCCGTGGAGTTCTGCGGCAAGCCGTCGACGAGGAGGAATGCGCTGGGCACCTTGTACCCGGCCAGTCGCGAGCTGCAGAACCGGTCGAGCTCGGCCGGTTCCGCCGCGAGGCCGTCGGCGGGCACGATGACTGCGGTGACGGCCTGACCGTAGACCGAGTCGGGCGGGCCCACGACGGCAACCTCTGCAACCGCAGGATGCTCGGACAGAACGCTCTCGACCTCGCCAGGAGAGACGTTGCTCCCGCCCCGGATGATCATGTCCGAGAGGCGTCCCTCGACGTAGACGTAACCGTCCTGGTCGACCCGGACCAGGTCCTGAGTCCGGTACCAACCGTCGGCCGTCAGCGCTGCTGCTGTCGCCTCGGCGTCGCGCCAGTAGCCGGCGAACGTCGCCGGTGCTCGCCAGAGGGCCTCTCCCTTGTCACCTGGTCGGACGTCGGATCCGTCAGGAGCCACAACACGCATCGCGGCACCCGGGACGACCTTGCCGGACGATCCGCGGGGTGGTGGAGAACCTTCCACCGGATCGCTGGTGATCACGGGGAAGCACTCGGACGACGCGAGGTTGTCGTGCACTTGGCGGCCGGTGCGGGCACGCCACTCGTCGAACAGGTGCTCATTGCGCGGCTCGCCACCGGACACGCAGAACCGGAGGCTCGAGAAGTCCCGTTCCTCGTCGAGCTCGCGCAGGTGCGCGACGAGTTTGGCGAACATGGTCGTGACACCGGCGAGGAAAGTAGCGCGCTCGTTGCTGATCGCATCGACGATCTGCTCGGGTCTCGTCCGCGCGAAGGGCAGCACCTCTCCTCCGGCGAGCAGTGTGGTCATCGACGTGGTGACCAGTCCGAACGCCCACGCCATCGGCAACGAGACGATCGTCCGATCTTGGGAACTGACGCGCCAGACCCGACCGAACTCGTGCGCGGCGGCGAGAAGCCCCCGGTGGCGGTGCATGACCGCCTTCGGGCGGTTCGTGCTGCCGGAGGTGTAGCAGATCAGGGCGAGATCGTCCGGTGCGACCGTTGTGTCTGCCACGCGCGGACATGCCGGCTCAGCGGTCAGCGGCTGGTTGATATCGGCGACCCGCCCTCGGCCCGTGACCACGGCAGACACTGTCTCGATCAACCGTGGTTCGGTAAGGACGAGCGTCGGCGTGCTGCTGTCGAGGCAATGAGCGAGATCGGACTCCCCCGACGAGGGGTAGACGGTGACGAGCACTCCACCCGCCTCCCAGATCGCGAAGGCGCTGAGCAGGTAATCCGGAGAGTTGTCGGCGATGATCGCGACTCGATTCCCCTCGCGGATCCCGCTGCGGCGCAGTTCCCGCGCACGGGCGCCGATTCGTTCGACCAACTCCTGATAGCTGAGGCATCCCGAACGGCCCCGAATAGCCGGTGCCGTCGGCCTCCGCTCCGCATGGGCGCGGATCTCATCCAGGAACGAAGGCTGTCCCACCGCGGAACTCATGCCACAACCCGCGTTGTGATCACCACGGCCATATCGCCGACGAGCCTGGTCTGCATGGTGTTTCGCAGCGCACCGGAGCGGCCGTCATCGGCAGCCCACCCGTGTGCGGTCCCGGCGAGTGCGCTCAGGATTGTCATTCGCCCCTCCACTTCCACGGCAACGTTCGTTGATGACTGTGCCGGGTGAGCGGGAGGACGGGCCATCGGCCGTTCACCGAAAGATCGGTGAATCGGTCGTTATCGTGCCAGGCCGTCAATCCGGCTGGCCGAAACAGAAGCACGGTGTCCGGGCGAACCTCGGACACCGTGCGATCAAACAACCGTGACCAGCTGCACCGACCACGCTTGCTCATGTGAAGCCCGCGGTGACAACGCCCCGCTGCAGCCGTGGAACTCAGTCGTCGTACCAGCAACCCGCGATTTCGGAGAGCGTTGCGAGCCAGACGTCGTCGTGGCTGGTGACCTCGTCCAGGAATCGTTCGAGCATGACCAGGTGATGTGCCCTGCCAATCGTCTGCGGGTGGACTGTAAGCACGTAGACGCCACCCTCGCACTGTTCGCGAGCGAAGCGGAAGGAGTCGATCCAGCGCTGGAGGACCGCCTCGGTCGATTGCATCCCCGTGCTGCGGGGCAGGAACTCCAGGGCCGGGAAGTCGTCGAGGTACCACGACACCGGAATTTCCAGCACGTCCCTGGGCGGCCCGAACGAATTCCCGTTCTCCGGGTCGATTCGCGTGACGAGACGTGGTCGGTAGACCTCGAAGTCACGGCCCATCAGCGAGGAGTCCCAGGTGAACCCGAACTCCTCCAGCAGATCGAACGTCACGTCGCTGACGTCGAAAGCCGGAGACCGGTAACCCTTCGGCCTCACTCCGACGATCTGTTCGTGGAGTCGAATCTGCCGCTGCATCAATCGTCGCTCCTCGTCCGGTTCGAGCTGGACGATCGGCTCGTGGCACACGCCGTGGGCGGCGATCTCGTGCCCGGCGTCGACGATCGAGCGGAAGGCGGCCGGGAAGGTCTGCATGGTGTGCGTGGGCGTGCACCAGGTGGTGCGGAAACCGTACCGGTCGAAGAGTCGCAGCAACCGGGGAACGGCCACCTCAGCGCCGAATTCACCTCGTGAGAGGTGGCTCTGGGATGCGGATTTGAAGGTTCCCGTCCAGACGCTCTGCGCGTCGAAGTCCGGTCCGATCGAGACTGCGAGCCTGGTGCCCGCGGGAAGACGAAGAGGCATTGATCCGCTCCTGGAGACGTGCCGCAGGTGTCATGTGCTCGCCGTCGAAACGTCGCGGTTCGAGCTTCCGTCCCGGCCGTCCGGGGTGGCCGCACTCGGACGGAGTCCCGCCCGGTCCACCGCCAGTTGGGCCGCGAGGGGGTCGGACTCCCCGATGACCCGGCGAGCGAGGATTTCCGATGTCGCTGGGCCATCCGCGATGCCGGAGGAATGCCCGACGTTGACGAAGAGCCCGTCTATCGAGTCCACGATCGGCAGCCGGTCAGCCGTCTCGCCGACGAGGCCGGCCCACAGGCCGGTGACGCCGAGTGCGGCGAAGCGCTGCGTCCGCGCCACTGTCGACTCGATCATCGCGCGAGTCGCGATCATGCTGATGTGCGGGTTGAGGCTGCCGCGTCCGTCGAAAGTGTGCCCGATGACCAGGCTGCCTTCGGTGTTCTGGGTCATGACGTCGTCGTAGACCAACGCATCGTCAGCTGCGTCGATCTCGAAATCAGCGGGATCGAACTGCTCGAGATCGGTCAGCGCGCCGCAACGGTCGACCCCTCTCGGACCATGGATCACCGGGCCACGGGCACTGGCGACCGGTTGGGTGACCAGCTGGCCGACGCGATGGGTCTCGATCGGAAGATCGATTCCCTCGGAACGCAGCGTGACCGACCACGCCCCGGTCGCCCACACGACGGCTCCAGCGTGCACTTCCCCGCGGACCGTGCGGACGCCGGCAACGGTGTCGACCCGCCGCAGCGTCCCGAGCACTGGGGTGTTCTCGAAGATCCGGACGCCTCGCCGCATGCACGCCGCACCGACCGCGCGAGCGAACGCACCCGCGTCCACCTGAGCGTCGTCGGAGCAGAAGACCGCCCCGAGCGCGCTGTCCGGTAGGACCTCGGACAGTTCCCGCGCCTCGCGCCGCGAGACAAGAGTTGCCTCGAGCCCGGCCGCCCTCCGGTCTGCGGCGTAGTGCTCGAGGACCTCGGCCTGCCTCTCGGTCTCGTAGAAGAACAGTCCGCCCTGCCGGCGAAGATCGAAGGTGTTCCCCAGCTCCTCCTCGTAAGCGGAGTAGGACGCCAACCCTCGCCGAGCGAGTTGCAGTTCAGGTCCTGATCTGCGCGGCTGCAGCCAAATCGCGCCGGCGCTGCGGCCGGACGCTCCGTACGCCGTGAAGCGCTGCTCGACGACGACGACGTCGAACCCACGTTTGCGCAGCTGAAGCGCGGTGGTCAGCCCTACCACCCCACCGCCGACCACGGCGATGTCAGCCGTGTCGAGGGTTCCGATGTCCGGCATTGGGCTTTCCTCTCGTGTTTCTCACGGTTTCATACGAGCGCGCAGGTGAGCGGGCAACGCGGGTTCCGGAAAGCGTCGTTCCGGTCAGCTCAGTGATCGGGCCAGCCCGCGGAACGGCGGTCTCGGTCGAAGTCGCGTCCGATCGAAGCCTCATACGTGGCGATCTCGTCCGGGACTACTCGGATGGGCGTCCCAGAGCGAAGCTCTTCGGAGATGTGCGCCACTACTCCGGGAAGGGTGGAGATGGTGGCCAGGCCGGTCGACTCCTCCGGGCTGAAACCCAGGCCGACCATCAGCGCCGCCATCATCCCGACGTCGTTGATGGGGATGTCGGCCTTCTTCTCCGGCCGGGTGAACACGCGGTGCACCTCCTCGTAGAGTCGGCACGCCTCGTCCCACATGCCGGCCTCGACGGCGATCCGACACAGCTCCGCAGCACGCGGATCGACCTTCTTGAACACCGGGTGTCCGAAACCGGGGATATGGGCGCGGGCCTCAGCCCGCTTCGCCACGAGCTGCTCGGCGTAGTCGGTCATGCCCAGACCAGAGGCCCGGTAGCCCTCGTAGGACTCGGTGATGAAGCGCGCCGCGTCCTCGGTGGCGAGCGTGTGCTGACCGACGGCCAGGGTCGCAGCGGCCAGCCCGGCCACCATGCTCGGATTGGCGGACACCACGTGGCGAGCGGCCACGGTTCCTGGCTTCCTCAGCGAGTAGTCCAGGACACCGTTCAGCACCGCGTCGAGGACGCGGGACTCCTGCGGAGTCGGCATCCTACCTCTGACCAGCAAGAACGCGGAGGCCGTGAAGGGAAGGCCTCCGATGAGCTCTTCCAGGTCGTAGCCACGGATCCAGACCTTGTCACCGCGGACTTCACTGATCTCGGACCGCCAGTACGTCGTCAGCTCCGCGCCCATCATGCTCCGATCTCAGCTTTGAGCCTGTGTTCAGCGCGAACCTAAGGGCTGTTGCGCGGCCCCGGTTAGTGGTACTTCACTAATGCATCGCAAACCGACTTGGGAGAATTACGATGGGTTCTCCGGTCCCGCCTTCTTAACATCGTTGCGATCCGCACCTCCGATGACGACCGCGCGGAGCACAGCGAGCTCTGTTCGCGCAGTACACCAGTGGTGCTCGGCGTACCGCCTCGTTGAGGAGGCCCGCGAAGTACGGGCATCGAGACGTCCCCGCGGGAAGGAGTGGAGACTTTGAGCGAACTCGAGCACGGCTGTAGCCTGAGCGGGCTGATCGACATCGACCCAGCAGGCACTCGGCTCGTCACCGCCCTATCGAGCGCCGAGGACCGCTCGATTCGTTCCGTCACGCTCGTCGCCCCAGGTGAATCGATCGAAGGCGCGGACTCCTCGGCCCTGCTCGTCGTCCTTCCGGACTCCCACACCAGTGATCATCTAGGCGCCATCCGAGCGCTCCTGGAGGAAGCCGATTCCGCTTCCATCGCCTGCTGGTTGCCGGATTCGGTCGATGACGAGGAGCTCCGCCGCATCCTCGGCCGGCACGCGATCCTCCGTTTGGGACCAGAGATCGACGCGACCGCGTTCGTCTCCGACGCGGTCCGCGCCCTCCGCCCGGCCGAGCAGGTCACCACGCAGCGCCTGGCCTCGCTGCAACGCTCGATGACGCAAGCGCTCAACGAACCCGAGCCCCTCAAAGCCCTGACCCTCCGGCTCGCAAAAGCGTGCAACGCCGTCGCTGCGATCATCGGAGCGCAGGGCGAGCTGGAGACGGCCAGCGGCCCGTTGCCGCTCACCCAGCTCCTGGAGGAGCTCAAGGGCGAGGCCGACGGGTCACGGCCGTTCGCCGTCGAGGGGTGGCGCGGGGTCGCAGTCCGCGTCACGCCCGATGAGCTGCCGGCCGGTTGGTTCATGATCGCCAGCCGCCGACTGTCGTTCCCCGACCCCTACGCCATCGCCGCTGCGCACATCGCTGCGTCGCTGGCCGAGACCCATCTGCGCGTGGAGCTGCTCATCCGGCGTCAGGAGCGAGCAGTGCGCAGTTCCTTTCTGGAACAGCTCCTCGGGCTGCGCAAGCAGCGCGAGAACCCCGAGCTCTCGGGCAAGTTGGCAGCGCTCGGGCTCAACTTCGAAGGCCGTGAAGTCCGGGTCTTCTCGCTCGGATTCGCCTCCAACCGGGGCTCCGAGGACCACGAAGCACTGCTGGACGCCTTCTACAACCACATCGATGTCGAGCTCACCAGACTCCGCATCCCCCACCTGCTCGCCGTCCGGACCACTGGTCTCGTCGCCCTCGCACAGCTCGACGTCGAGACCGCAGCTCAGGTGGCGTTCACGATCGGTGCATTTCGACAGGGAATACTGCTCGGGGTGGGTCGCAACGTGGAGGCGATCGACGAGATCGTCGACTCCCACAACGACTCGGTCCTCGCGATACGAACGCTGCGGTCGCCACAACGAACCACGAACATCATGTCCTACGAGGACTTCGACTTCGCCATGCGGTTGTTCTCCGATGCGGGGCTGGATCGCATGGGCCGGTGGGCGACGGAGATGCTGGAACCGCTCACCGAGCAGCACATCCTGTTGGAGGGGCTCAAGCACTACTTCGAACACGGATTCAACATCATCGCGGCGGCCAAGTCGTTGCAGATCCACCACAACACGTTGCGATATCGGCTGACCCGCGTCGAAGAAGTCCTTCAGATCAGCCTGCGGGACCCCGCCGCGGTGTCCTCGCTCTTCCTCGCGTTGACGGCCCGATCGATGATCGACCGAACAGAATGGCGCCAACCGACGGCATGGAACCCCGATCGGGCGTCATCGGAGACCTCCGCGCCCTCGCAGGTGGTTCGCAGCACCGGAGCCGCAGCTGCGACTCCCCCACCGCAGACGCTGGGAGTGGTCTTCGGCCCGGAACGCTGAGCGACGTTCGCAGCGCACGTTCCTGCCCACACGACAGCAGATCGGTCTCCAGGGAATCGAGGTTCCTGGAGACCGATGCTTGCGTACAACCTTGCGGACTCAGGCGGCTGTCCAGCCTCCGTCGACCGCCAGCACCTGGCCGTTGACATAGGAAGCACCCTCACTCGCGAGGAACTCCACCACGGAGGCGATCTCGTCCGGGCCGGCGGAGCGGTGAGCGGGAACCAGGAAGTCCTTCAGCTCCTGCGAAGCCACCCCGATACCGCGCTGCTGGTCGACCGTGTCCCCGATGGCTTCCCGCGAGGTGTCCCTGAGGTTGGTGCGCGTCAGGCCTGGCGCGACGACGTTGGCCGTCACCCCGTGTTGTGCTACGTCGACCGCCAGACGACGGGTCATTCCTTCGATCCCCGCCTTGGAAGCTGCGTACGCGAGCCCGTCCGCAGCACCGCGCTGACCGGCGACCGACCCGATGTTGATGATGCGTCCCGACTTCTGCGGGATCATGTGGGCTGCCGCAGCGCGAACGCCGTTGAAGTATCCGGTCAGGTTCACGCCGATGACCTTCTCCCAGAGCTCTGGTGTGGTCTCCTCGACGCCGGCGTACCCGTCGAAGATACCGGCGTTGTTCACGAAGACGTCCAGTCGACCGGATGCGTGCACGGCCTCCTGCACCAAGGCGGACATGGCCTCCCCATCGCTGGAGTCAACCTCGCGCGTGTGCACGGAACCGGCGTATTCGGACAACTCCTTGCTCGCCTCGAACAGCCGCTTCGCCGAGATGTCGGCGAGGAAGACAACGTCGCCGGCGCGAGCGAAGCGTCCCGCGATGGCCTGTCCGATTCCGGACCCCGCTCCTGTGACCACTACACCGCGTCGTTCCACGGCGACCCTCCTCGTTCGATCCTGCGGTCCGCGCAGGTGCAGTTCAGCCGCCCACGAACAATCCGATCGTCGGTGGCGGCCAAATCTGCGCGGCACGCACTTGTCTAAGTCGGTCTTGCAACCGACGTTATCGAGCGGCGTATCACCTGGTTAGTGTGCGACCACCAACAAATCCGCCGTCGCCTGTGAGATTAATGAGCCGCACCACGCCCATGACCGGCTGATCGCGAAACCCGCTCACGGCCTCCGGTTCGACGCTCAGGAGACCGTCTCGTGGACGTAGAACTCGGTGTCCTCGGGTGGCAACGGCTCCTTCTCCAGGATGAGATCCGCAGCCTTCTCCGCGATCATCATGACCGGGGCGTACAGATTCGCGTTCGGAATGGTGGGCATGACCGACGCATCCACGACGCGAAGTCCGTCCAAGCCGTGGACCCGCATGGTTCGCGGATCGACCACGGACTGATCATCTGTACCCATCTTGCAAGTCCCGCACGGGTGGTAGGTGGTTTCCGCGTCCCGTGCCACCCAGTCGAGTACCTCCCGGTCGGTCTTCACATCAGGGCCGGGTGAGAGCTCACCACCGTTGAACGACGCGAACGCCGACTGGCTCAACAGATCGCGCGTGACCTCAACGCCTTCGATCCATTCCCGGCGATCCTGTTCGGTCGACAGGTAGTTGAAGGTCAGCACGGGCGCTTGGAAGGGATCGCTCGCTCGGAGCTTCACGTGTCCCTTCGATTGCGGCGTCTGCGGCCCCAGGTTGATCTGGTAGGAGTGCTCCGTGGGCGCCGGCGTCCCGTCGTTGCGCACTCCGAGCGGCAGCATCGTCAGCATTTGGTTCGGCATCGCCACATCGTCATTGGAGCGGACGAACCCGCCCGCCTCGAAATGATTCGTCGCGGCTGGCCCTTGTCGCCACAGCAACCACTGCGCCCCGATACCCGGCCACCTCTTCGGCTTGAGAATGCCCGCGTTGGAGACCGGCTGGGTGCAAGCGTGCATGACGAACGCCTCGAGGTGGTCCTGGAGGTTTTCGCCGACTCCCGGCAGGTCCTCGACCACCTCGATCCCGTGACGGCTCAACTCATCTCCGTTCCCCACGCCGGAGAGTTGCAAGAGCTGGGGGGAGTTGAACGCACCTCCGCAGAGGATGATCTCGGTTCCGCGGACGAGCGCTCTGCCTTCGCGACGCGATGCGATCTCGACACCGATCGCGCGCTTGCCGTCGAACACCACGCGCGTGACGATCGCACCCGTTTTCACCTCCAGGTTCTCGCGATGTTGGATGGGCTCGACGTAGGCGCGCGCGGCGTCGTAGCGTTCACCGGACTCGATGTTGGAGTCGAACGGCGCGAACCCCTCCTGCCGATAGCCGTTGACATCCTCGACGACCTCGTGGCCGGCCTGTCGCGCTGCCTCGAAGAGCGCGGCGAACAGCGGGTTCTCAAGCTCGTGCCGATGAACCGGGATGGGCCCCGAACGGCCGCGGTAGCGCCCGGACGGATCAGTGCCAACGTACCGCTCGAGCTTCTTGAAGTACGGCAGCACGTGCGCGTAGTCCCAGCTCGCCATGCACGGGGTTTGCGCCCAGCCCTCGTACACGAGCGGGTTCGCGCGCTGGAAGAACATTCCGTTCATGCAGCTGCACCCGCCCATGCGCTTCCCGCGGTAGTGCTTGATCCTGCGGTTGGCCAACATCGGCTCGGGCTCGGACTCGTACTGCCAGTCGTAGAACCTGTTGCCCATGACGAAGAGGAACGCCGCTGGAACCCGCACCGGGTAGTCGAACCGCGAGTGCCGTCGACCGGCCTCGATGACGAGGACTCGGCTTCGCTCATCAGCGGTCAGCCGGTTCGCGAGAGCGCAACCCGCCGACCCTCCGCCCACGATGATGTAGTCGTAGCTGCCAAACTTCATGAGACGTCCTTCTCCTGATCTATCGGTCGACCAAGAGCGATCCAGCCCGGTCGAACAGTTCGACGCGTGTATCAGGGCACGATGACGTACTTCCCGACATGGGTGCGCTTGAGCAGCCGCTCCTGGGCCGTTCGCAGTTCTGAGAGCGGGAAGGCCTCTTCGAGCAGCGGGGTGACGAGACCGGTTTGAACGATCTCGACCAACCGAGTGAAAGTCAGCGCGGTGGGATTCGTGATTCCGTACATCTCCAGATCTTTGTAGATCAGATCGCGAAGATCGATCTTCGTGGTCGGGCCGCCGATGGCGCCCGCGGTCGTGTAGCGACCGCCGCGGCGGAGCATCTTCAGGACCGTGTCGAACATGGCACCGCCCACGACGTCGGCCACCACGTCCACACCTCGCTCACCGACGAGCTCCTCGACCTCTTCCCGTAAGACACCGGAATCGCGAGGCACGAAATCATGTGCTCCTAGTTCTCGCAGGCGGGATTCCTTCGCGGCGCCGGCGATGGCGATCACGTGGGCGCCCCTGGCAAGCGCGAGCTGGATGAGAGCCGTTCCCACGCCGCCGGCCGCGCCCGTGATGGCGATGGTCTCGCCCTTCGAGAGCCCCGCTCGTTCCAGCATCTCCTCCGCCGTGTCGTAGGAGCACGGGAAGGTCGCCAGCTCCGCATCGCTGAGAGGGCTGTCGACCACGTGGGCATTGATCGAAGGAACCGCGACGTACTCCGCGAACCCGCCGTCCCGCTCACTTCCGAGGTATTCCACGAGCTGCGCTCGCGGGGGCAAGTCCTCGTCGCGAACCGACGGATCGACGAGGACCCGCTCACCGATCCGCGCGCGGTCGGCGCCGTGCCCCACTGCCGCAATCCGACCGACCACTGCGGCGCCCTGAATACGCGGGAAGTGAACACTCGCCTGATTCCACGACGATGCGGCACCGTCGTCTCGGCCGTGGACGCCCAGCTCTTCTGAGACGCTCGACTCCACGACGGAGTCGTACCAACCCGTGCGGGTGTTGACCTCGGTGTTGTTCAACCCGCACGCCCCGACGCGAACCAGGACCTCGCCGGCCTGCGGAGTCGGTGTGGCCAGCTCGTCGGTGCTGACCAGTTTGTCGAGCCCACCGTGTCCGGTCAGGACAACAGCCCGCATCGTCGGTGGGACATTTCCATCATCAAGCACGTCCACTGCCGCGGCTCCTCCCTGTGTCGTTCTCGCTGTCAGGACTCACGGGGCCAGGTCAGGATTGACCATGACGTGCTTGAACTGCGAGTACTCATCGAGGCCGTGCCCGGAGAGTTCCTTGCCGTAGCCCGAGTTCCGGAAGCCGCCGAACGGCATCTCCGATGCCACGTTGATGTGCTGGTTGACCCAGACGGTGCCGAAGTCGAGGTCGCGCGTCAGCCGCATCGTCCGACCGAGGTCCGTGGTCCACACGCTCGCGGACAGACCGTAGGCGACATCATTGGCCATCGCGAGCATTTCCTGCTCGTCGCTACCCCGCTGGATCGTGACGACCGGTCCGAAGACCTCTCGCTGGATGATCTCAGAGGACTGCTCCACGTCCGTGATCACAGTCGGTGCGTAGAACCACCCATCGCGGGTCAGCCGCTCGCCCCCCATGCGAATCTTGGCGCCGCAACCACGTGCCCGCTCGACGAATCCGGCGACGCGCTCCAGTTGCGTTCGCGACACGAGCGGGCCCATCGTCGCTTTCGGATCGCTCGGGTCACCAACGCGCAACTTGGCGACCTCATCGCAGAACGCCGAAACGAAGTCGTCGTAGACGGAGTCCTCGACGATCACGCGGCACGCGGCGGTGCAGTCCTGGCCGCTGTTGGAGTAGCCGAACCCGACGAGATCACGCGCGGTCTCCCGCACCGGACTGTCGGCGAACACCAGGACCGGCGCCTTCCCGCCGAGTTCGAGGCTCACGCGCTTCAACGTGTTGGCGGCCGAGGCGGCCACGTCCTTGCCGGTCGCCACATCCCCCGTCAACGCGACCATGCGCACCTTCGGGTGCGCGACCAGCGCCTTGCCGGTCGACGAGTCGCCGAGCACCAGATTGAGGACACCCGGTGGCAAGAACCGATTGGCCAGGTCGACCAGCCTGATCGTCGTCTCCGGAGTCAGCTCGGACGGTTTGATGACGACGGCGTTACCAGCTGCGATGGCGGGGAAGATCTTCCACACGCCCATCAACATCGGATAGTTCCAGGGCGTGATGAGGCCGACCACGCCCAGCGGCTCACGGCGTAACCACGAGGTGCTGCCGTTCGCGTACTCACCCGCGGCCGGCGCGTGCGAGGCCCGCGCCGCCCCCGCGCTGAAGCGGATGACATCCCACCACCAAGGCGTCTCCTCGTGGGTGTGGGTGATGGGCCGCCCGACGTTCTCACTCTCGCGCTGGACGAAGGCCTCAGCGTCTGCTTCCATCGCATCGGCGATCTTCAGCAGAATCTCGGCGCGCTCGACAGGTGGTGTCCGTCCCCACCCCGGGGCTGCGGCTGCCGCGGCCTGCACAGCGGCATCGACTTCCGCGTCCGTGGCGTTGCGGTACGCGGCGATCGGTCGCTCGCTCGCAGGGTTGACGACGACTGATGCCCCCGGTTCGTCAATCTCGGCGATCCAAGCAGCGGCAGCGCTCGTGCGCTCGGATGATGCGGACACGGGATTCCTCCTTGTGTTGAACTCTCAATGTCTTCCGTTCGCGGACGAATTCCAGGAACGGTTGCGCGAGGTGCCGGATTCGCCGGGCTACTGCCGCCCGATCTTGGCGTAGATCTCCGGCCGAGTCCGCCGGAAGATCGCCGCCATGCAGACTCCTGCGAGGAAGAACGAACCGATCAGCAGCAGGAGCACGGTCGCAAGGCTCGCCGACCCGCCGATCAGAATCTCGAAGTTGTCCGCGGCCAGCACCACGCAGGTCACGAGGCCGACGGCCGCGACGAACGGACACGCGACCGTTGCCCAGAAGGTGGCCAGCTCTCCCCCGTGACGACGCATGTACAGCGGGACCGCGATATCGGTCAGCAGGATCGCGACGATCAGCACGAAACTGGCGATCCCCAGCATCGCGGCGTAGAAGCGCATGGGCTCGAGGTTGAGCACGATCACCGGAACGTTCGCCAGCAAGGCCGCAACGCTCGTCGCAACCGAGGCGACGTGGGGAGACCCTTGCCTGGCATGGACCCCGCTGAGCCTGGACGGCAGGATCCGATCCGCGCTCAGGTTGAACACGTACCGGCTCACAATGTTGTGCCCTGCGAGGAGCACTGCGACGGTGCTGGTCGTGACCAGTGCTGTGGACAGGTCGAGGAGGAGCTTGCCACCGAACTGCTGCATGGTGCCCTCGACGGCCGCCGTCGGGTCTGCCGATGCGGTTGCCACCGCCTCATCGATGCCGAGGGCGTTGATGAAGAGCCAGGCTGTGGCGCCGTACAGCAGCATGCCGAAGATCAGCACCGCGTACGTTGCGCGGGGCACCGTGCGAATCGGGTCCCGCACCTCGTCGCGGTAGAGCGCGGTGACCTCGAAGCCACCGTACATTCCGAGACCGTAGAGCAGCGCGATGCCGAACGAACCGTCGAACCAGCGGCTCGGGTCCAGCGGTGCGGCGGACAATCCCGCGGCACCGCCCTGGGCGAACACCGCGACGTCGTAGGCCACGATGACCGCCACCTCGGCAACCAGGAAGACCGCAAGCACCTTGGCCGACAAGTCGATCCGGCAGTACCCGAGAGCGGCCACGGCGCCCCAAACCAGGAACGCGAGCGCCCACCACGGCACATCGATCCCACCGAAGGTGTTCTCCAGGAGAGAGTTGAGCACAACGCCGCCGAATGCGAAGGTTCCGGCGTACCCGCAGAAGTACCCGAACAGGGCGAGAACCCCGGAACCGAGGCCGATCTCGCGACCGAGACCAGCGGTGATGTAGGCGTAGAAGGCACCGGGATTGGGCAGCACTCGCGCCATCCGCGTGAACCCAACCGCGAAAGCGCCGAGGATGAGTCCCGCGGCGACGAACGCGACTGGGATGGCTATCCCGTTGCCGACGGTCAGCATCACCGGAATCACCCCGACGACGATGACCAACGGCGCGTTCCAGGCCATCACGCTGAAGAAGAGGTGAACAGCGCTGAGGTTGCCGCGCAATCCGTCCTCGCCTGGCCTAGCCTCTCGGGGCACCACCTTCACATCGCGTGTCACGTTGTCCCCGCCCTTCCACCGGATGGCTCATACCGACGCGCAGGTTCGTCCGCATCGCCGTCGTTCACTTCTCGAGCGCTGTGATCTGGGGCATAACTCTGCGCTCGCCATCACCGCGTCCTCAACTGTGAAACTCACGACGTGTCACCTCTCGTTTAGGTCGAACTGAAGGAAACCCAACCTGGATCGCACGGAGCACCGCCGCAGTTGCCACCCCGTGCCGAACCGCTGGGGAGCCGTTCCGCATCGTGAACCGCTTGATGAGCCATGCCGAGCTCATCGAACACAAGCAAAGGTCAGGAGATCTGCCGGGAGGAAGATTCACCGTCGGCCGTTCCACGATATGGATCGTTTTCCTGCGACTTTGTCCGATTGCTTGGCTCTGAACACCAGAGCAGAACACAGTCAGACCGGATCGTGGCCCAGATCACGGCACCGGTCTGCTTCGAAGAACCGCGGGACAGCACCCGCCGACACTTCTTCCAAGCTCCTACTCAAGACGAGGGGCAGGAACCGCTATGACACCGACGTCCGCGGCTCAACACCCACCACAGATCCGCATGCGAATTGCGCACCCGAGCTTTCGGCAGGTGCCTCGCCGGCTTCGTCCCCGGACCTTCCCGGCGGTGCCCGCCGTGGAGTCCGGCGAACTCATCTCGCGCTTGACCAGCACGGACGATTCTTCGTGCGACGGTGAAAGCGGTGCCAGGCCGAAACTCGGGCGGTGAATTCTCGCCGTGGACCGGAGCGGTCAACCACGCGGAAGGAAAGAGAAGTCCTTTCGCACGCCTGATGCAACGTGACGATGCCGGTGATCAGGCAACCAAGAAGACATTCGTGTCCGTGAGCTTTCATCCATAGGGACAGCACATGAGCGACAACAGTGCGAGCACGACCACGTTTCGCGGGTCGTCCGCCGGCAAGGCAGATAACGAGCCGAAACTGAGAGGGAATCTCGGAACACTCGGCCTCTTCTTCAGCGTGATGGCGTTCAACGCCCCTCTAGTCGTGGTGATCGGCGTCATCCCGATCATGGTGAGCTCGGGGAACGGGATCGGCACGCCGGCGCTCTTCATCATCGGTGGATTGATCGTGTCCACATTCGCCGCAGGGTATTTGCGGATGTCGGACATCCTTAAGCGCCCAGGCGCCTTCTACTCGTTCATCACAGCGGGCCTGGGGAAGAAAGTAGGGCTAGGTTCCGGACTCGCCATGCTCCTCGCGTACTTCTGGGTGTGCGCGGGATATCTTCCCTACGGTGGTGTAGTGCTCGGTTCCCTCGTGTCGGACACCTTTCACGGGCCTGAACTTCCCTGGTACGTCTGGGCGTTCGCGTTCTGGCTGATCGTCGCGGTGCTCGGGTATCTCCGGGTTGACTTCTCGGCGAAGGTGACAGCTCTCGTCCTGTTCGGCGAACTGATCGTCGTCCTCGCCTACGACGTGGCGGTCTTCGCGAGTGGTGGCGCCGCTGGGTTGAGCACAGCGCCGTTGGTTCCGACCAACTGGTTCGACGGATCGATCGCGATCGGGCTGCTCCTGGCCGGCGGCATGTTCGGCGGCTACGAGGTCACCGTTCTGTTCCGGGATGAGGTGCGCAACCCGACCAAGACGATTCCCCGGGCCACCTACGGCCTGATCGCTTGCGCAGCAGTGCTGTACGCCGTCACGTCATGGCTGTTCATCAACGCGCTCGGGGTTGACAACGCCGTGTCGGCGACAACGGCGGACCCGATTCAGGCGATGGATTCGACCATCGTCGCCTTCGGAAGCCAATTCCTCCTCGACGCTGCCACGGTGCTGGTCAACACCAGTGTTCTCGCAGTTATCGTCTGCGCCCACAACGTCGGCTCGCGCTACCTCTTCAACCTCAGCGCCGACGGAGTGTTCCCGCGTGCTTTGAGCGGCGTGCACGCTCGCCACGGGTCGCCGCACGTGGCATCAATGGTGTTGAGTGCGGCAGCTCTCGCCGTGAACCTGGTGGTGGTCGTCCTGCAGATCGATGCGATGGTCTTCTACGCCGCACTGCTGGGCGTGGCCGCACTGACCGGCATCTCGGTGCAGTTCGTCACCGCCATCGCAATTCCGACCTATCTGGTGCGCAATGGCCACCACAAGCAACACCTCGCCAAGTCGATCGTCCTCCCCTTGATCGCAGCAGTGGGATTCGGCGTCATCGTGGCGCTGTCCATTGTCAACTTCACTCACCTGACCGGCGGCTCGCAACTCGTCTCCAACATCCTCCTCGTATTCGTCTACGGCGTCTTCGCGTTCGGTTTCTTCCTAGCCGTCGCCCTGAAGCGGTGGCGCCCGGAGGTTTACCAGCGAATCGGACGCCAGTGAATCGACGAACCAGCCGAGCGGCAGACGGTTGCTCGGGATCCCCGAGCACACCGGAATGGCCAGGAGACCGCGATCCCGTGAGAACGGAGAAGGGTTCGATGACCAGCGAACGAAGCAATGCCGGAAATTCCGCGTCGAGCGAGGAAGAGTGGTTCGCCGACAAACATGTCTCAAGCGAGGACCGAGCGTCCTACGCGATCGCGGACGACACGCGGCCGGAGTACTCGCTCGGCCCTGACTCCACGCCGCACGAAGGGTTACCGACAGGATCCCTCGCGCTTCGGACGCACATCAGCGGCGTCGCGTACCCGGGTGTCGAGCGCGACTACCGGGTGTACGTTCCGGCGCAGTACGACGGTTCGACACCGGCGTCGTTGCTCGTCTTTCACGACGGGTTGGAGTACCTCGCGGAGGACTTTCGCGCCCACGTCGTGCTCGACAATCTCATCGCCAAGGGCGAGATCCCGCTGACCGTCGCCGTGTTCGTTGAGGCCGGCAAGGAAGGGCCTGGTTACCCCATCTTCGGAGGTTCGGACAACCGCAGCGTCGAGTTCGATTCGATCGACGACGCCTGGGCGCATTTCCTCATCGAAGAGCTGCTCCCGGAAGCGGTGGGCGATCTGAACGTGTCGGCGAATCCGCGTGACCGCGTCATCGTGGGCTTCAGCTCCGGAGGCAACGCCTCCTTCACCGCCGCGTGGCACCGGCCGGACTTCTTCGGCAACGTGATCACACATTGCGGCTCCTTCGTGGACATCCGCGGAGGCCACAACCACGTGCCCCAGGTGCGGCGCAACCCGCGCAAGCCGATCCGCATGTGGCTCCAGAGCGGCCGACGTGACGCGCGAGTGGTCTTCGGCGATCTCGCGATCGCCAACCAGGACATGGGGTCGGCGCTCGAATACCGCTACTACGACCACAAGTTCGTTTTCGGCGAGGGCGGCCACACCCTGCGTCATGGCGGTTCGGTGTTTCCCCGGACGATTCGCTGGATCTGGCGCGACCACCCGTCCAGCGCCAACACGTACTGAGATCTGCACCAACGAGTTCAAAACTCGGCGGAGGCGACCCATCCGCTTCAGCAATGCGCGTGGGTCGCCTCCGGCAATCTGTGAAACCAACCCCACAGGAATGGTGTATGAGCGGCACTGACCTGCCTCTGACGACGTCGGACGACGTGACCATCCGGTACGACGACGAGGGCGACGGCCGTCCCGTCGTACTCGCTTCCGGGTTTTCGGATCAGAGTCCCACCTGGTTCTTCCAGCGCGACGCACTGGTGAACGCCGGTTACCGCGTCATCAGGTTCGATCACCGGCTGCACGGCCGCTCGGACGCGCCCACACATGGGCAAAGGATGACTCGTCTCGGATTGGACCTCGGTGAGCTGGTGACCGCGCTCGACCTCCGCGACGTGGTGCTGGTCGGCCACTCGATGGGCGTGTCGGTCAGCCTGGCCTACTTCTCGATCGCAGCTGACGTTTGGGACCGGGTCTCGGCGTTCGTCGCGATCGACCAGTCGCCCAAGATCGTCAACGAGCAGGACTGGCAGTGGGGAGTGCGCGGCATCACGGACGCGAATGTCTACGATGCAGCTCACTTCCGATTCGAATGGTTCAACAATGGCCGTGAGCCTGAAGAACCCGAGCACGTGCGGAAGCTCCTCGCATCGGTCACACCGACGTTCGAGGAGTTTCCCATGGCAACGGTGCGCCGCCTGCTCATCGACCACTTCGTGGCCGACTGGCGTGACGTGCTGCCCCGTATCCCCGTCCCCACCTGGGTCGTCACCGGGCGGCACTCGCCCTTCTACGAGCTCGACGGCATGTGCTGGTTCTCCGAAACCGTCCAGAACGGCAGCCTCAGCGTCTTCGAACAGAGCGGGCACAACCCCCATCTGAACGAGTACCAGGCGTTCAACGCGCAGCTGCTCGAGTTCATCGCGCAGCACTGACAGAGCTGAGTTGCGAGGAACGCACATCAGCGGAACGCGAAGACGGGGCCGGTGAGCACGGCCCCGTCTTCGCGATGCGCGCCATCTGATGGACGACGCACCCCTCAGTCGTGCTTCACATGCACCGCGCGCTGAGCCCGCCGTCGACCGGCAGCAGTGCGCCGTTGACGTAGGAGGCCCGGTCGCTCAGCAAGAACAGCGCGGCGTTGGCGACGTCCCAAGGCGTGCCCATCTGTCCCGTCGGACTCGCCGCGTGGCGGGCGGCGAGCTCCTGCTCGAGGTCAGCGCCGGCACCTCTGACCTGACGGCCGATCGGTGTGTCGATCAGCCCGGGAAGCAGGGCGTTCGCCCGGATACCGCGTGAAGCGTAGGTGAGCGCGAGCGAGACGGTCAGCTGGTTCACGGCTGCCTTGCCGGCGTTGTACACGGGGTACACGTACCCCGTGTCTCGAATGCTCGCCGTCGACGACACGTTGACGATCGCACCTCGTCGACGGGCGAGCATGTGGGGCAGCGCATGGCGGATGGTTAGGTAGCAGCTCGTGGCGTTCAAGGCCATTCCCTTGTCCCACGCCGTGCGTTCGAGATCGACGATCTCTCCGGGGATGGTCACACCCACGTTGTTGTGCACGGCCAGGGGCGGCTCCCATTCGGCGGCGATCGTGGAGTAGGCGCGTTCCACATCGGCCTCCACGGTGACATCCGCTTGGACGCCGAGCGCCGTCCCGCCCTCCTCGATGATCTGCTGGGCCACGTGCTCAGCGGCGTCAGCATCGACATCGATGCACGCGACTGCCGCGCCGGCACGTGCGAAGGTCAACGCAGCCGCTTGCCCGTTGCTCAGGCCTTCAGCACGCGATCCGGCTCCGAACACTGCGACCACCACGCCACCGAGTTCACCGGAGGCGGAGCGGCTCGGCTCCTCGTTCCCCTGAGCAGTGGGACCGTCGAATGTGAGATCTTGTGGCATTGAGAACTCCTTTCTGTGATCTACTGGGCCGTCTCCGTGATGGGCCGGTCAACCCAGTTCATGAGGTTGCGGAGCTTCTTGCCGGTGAGCTCGATCGGGTGCTCGGCGCTCTTCTTCCGAAGTTCTTCGAGCTCCTTGTTGCCGTTCTCGACATTCGCGACCAGCCGCCTGATGAAGGTGCCGTTCTGGATGTCCTCCAGGACGTCGCGCATGCGTTGTTTGGTTCCCTCGTCGATGACGCGAGGGCCCGACAGGTAGCCACCGAATTCGGCTGTGTCGGAGCAGGAGTAGTTCATCCGCTCGATGCCGCCCTCGTACATGAGGTCGACGATCAGCTTCAGCTCGTGCAGCACCTCGAAGTAGGCCATCTCCGGGGCGTAGCCGGCCTCGACCATCAAGCCCGCCTTCACCAGTTCCTCGGTGCCACCGCAGAGCACGGCCTGCTCACCGAACAGGTCGGTCTCGGCTTCCTCCTTGAAGGTGGTCTTGATGATGCCGACGCGACCGCCACCGATGGCACTCGCGTAGCTCAGCGCGAGGTTCTCCCCCACGCCCTTCGGGTCCTGCTCAACAGCGATCAGGCAGGGAACACCCTTGCCGTCGAGGAACTGACGACGAACGAGGTGTCCCGGCCCCTTCGGAGCGACCATGCCGACGGTGATGTTATCGGCCGGCTCGATGAGGCCGAAGTGGATGTTCAGGCCGTGCCCGAAGAACAGAGCGTCGCCGTCCTTCAGGTTCGGCTCGATGTCCTCGATGAAGATCTTGGCCTGCGACGTGTCCGGCGCGAGCAGCACGATGACGTCGGCCCACTCGGAGGCTTCCGCGGCGCTGAGCACCTTCAGCCCCTGCTCAGCTGCCTTCTCCCGCGACTTGCTGCCCTCACGGAGACCCACGACGACCTCCACTCCGGAATCGCGCAACGACAGCGCGTGGGCATGGCCCTGGCTTCCGTAGCCGATCACCGCAACCTTGCGTCCGGCGATGATCGACAGATCAGCGTCGCGATCGTAGAAGATGTTCTTTGACACAAACTGTCCTTTCAGTATCCGCTCGCGTCGGCGGGCGAGTTTGGCAGCGCGCTGCAGGCGAAGCGCGGCGTTCGGCTGAACTCAGGCGGAAAGCATCCCCGCGGCGGTGAAACCACCGTCGACGGGAACGACGTGACCGTTGATGTAAGCCGCCGCATCAGTGGCGAGGAAGCCGACGGCGGCGGCGACCTCGTCGGGCGTGCCGTAGCGGTGCGCGGGGACGTGGCTGTTGTAAGCCTCCCGCATCGCCTGGGTGTGGACTTCGCGAGACAGCGGCGTTTCGATCGGGCCCGGTGCCACGGCATTGACGGTGATGCCGTGCGGTGCCAGCTCGACGGCCATCTGCTTGGTCAGGCCGATCAACGCTGCCTTGGAGGTTCCGTAGGCGGCACGGCCCGTTCCCGCGCGGAGACCGCTGGTCGAGGCGATGTTGATGATGCGCCCCCACTCGTTGTCGAGCATCAGCCGGGCCGCGTGCTGGCCGCACCGGAACGCGCCGGTGAGGTTGATGTTCAGCGTGGCCAGCCAATGATCGTCGGGGTAGTCGACGAAGGGATAGGTGCGGGCGATGCCGGCATTGTTGACCAGGATGTCGCAGCGCCCGTAGGTGTCTCCGAGCCAGGCGAACGCCTGGGCGATCGATTCGGCGTCTCCGACGTCGAGCTGGAGGGCTTCGGCGGCGGCACCGCGATCAGCGAGGCTCTTCGCGAGCCGGGTCGCGGCATCGTGGTTGAGATCGGCGAGGATCACGTGGGTGCCCTGCTCGGCAAGGCGTTCAGCGATGGCTGCGCCGATGCCCGCTCCGGCGCCGGTGACGAACGAGATGCGCTTACTCATCTTTCCTCTTCATAGTTGTGCGAACCGGATCGGCGCTCAGCGCTTAGTCGACTTTCTGGGCACGCGTGCGGCGCGCATCGACGACCATGACGACCGCAGCGGCGAAGAGGATTCCGACACCCACGATCCAGAACCCGGATGCGGTGTCGCCCGGGGCCGCGACGAGACCGATGAGCAGAGGGCCGACGAGCCCGCCGAAGTTGCCGCACAGGTTGACGAATCCGACCGAGGCTCCCGACTGGTTGCGGGGCACGATCTGCATGACCCAGGTCCACCACAGCGCCAGGGCCGAGTAGATGGATCCGGCGGACAGCACGAGCATCGCGAAGCTGAAGACGGCCCCGAGATCGATGAAGTGGTGGCCCAGCATGGCCGCGCCGCTGAGCGCGATGCAGGGGGCGATGAAGTACCCGAGCGAGCGACCGGTGCTGACAGCGGTCTTGGTGACGACGTACAACGCGACCGTTCCGCACAAGAACGGGATCGCCGTCAGCAAGCCGACCATCAGTGATCCGTGACCGGTCAGTTCACCGATGACGGTGGGCAGCCACAGGGTGAGCGCGTAGATGCCCATGGCCCAGAAGAAGTAGACCAGCGCCAGCAACCACACGGTGGGACGGGCGAACACCTGCAACAAGGTTGATTCGTCGGTGGTGGCGACGGTCCGGGTCGCCACGATGTAGTCGCGTTCCTCCGAGTCCAGGCGGGGGTTGTCCTCGGGACGCTCGGTGACCGCGAAGTGCAGCCAGACAGCGACGAGGATCGCGGGGATGGCCTGGATGACGAACATCGCGCGCCAGTTCGTGATCTCGATCAACCAGCCTGACAGCGGCGCCATCACCGCTGTCGAGAGCGGCACGGTGTACATGGTCAAGGCCACCGCGAGTCCGCGTTCCCGCGAGGGGAACCAGTTGATGAACATGACCGCGAACGCGGGGAAGATCGCGCCCTCGGCCAACCCCAAGACAATGCGTGCGGCCACGAGCAGCGGGTAGTCGTGCACGGCACCGGTCAGGCCGGCCGACAGGCCGATGACGACCATGCAGACCACGATGATGCTCTTGGCCCGGCCCTTGTTCGCCCAGGCGCCCGCAGGTATGCCGCTGAGGACGTACCCCCAGAAGAAGGTCGAGAACACCACGCCCATCGCAGCCGCGCTCAACTGGAGTTCGCCGGCCAGGTGCGGGGACGCGACGCTGATGTTGGTGCGGTCCATGAAGCAGATGAAGTAGGTCACGAACAACGGCACTCCGATGCGCGACCAGCGGGCCTGCCGGAGATCGATTCGGGGTGGTCGTTCGTTCACGATGGTCGCCATGTCTCGGTCCTGCCTGTTGAGCGACGTTGCTTGGGACGGCGGGAAGCCTCCACAGAACTGCGGCTCGTGAGCTGAGTCACGATGTCGGGCCACTGTCGCTCCGCATGCAAACGGGGTCAATCAATTGTGTAAACACCGAGGAAATCGGTCCACATTACAGAATGTTTGACCTGAGACTCTTGCCACTCCTATCGTGGCTGACGTGCGTGAGCAGGCTCGTTCCCGCCACGTAAGATCACAAACCAGCCTCAAGGGATCCACAATGCGGAACGATGTTTCCCAGCCGGCCGCGACCGACCGACTGTCGCCGCCGGGTACGCAGAGTGTTCGTCGCGCGCTCAACCTGCTCTCGATGATCGCCGGGCGCGAACGCATGGGCGGGCTGTCGCTGGCCGAGCTGGCGTCGGAAACGGGGTTGAGCAAGCCCACCGTGCACCGGCTGCTGGCCGAGCTGGTGCACAGCGGCTACCTCGAGCAGTCCGAGAGCCGGCGGTATCGGCTGGGGCCCGAGTCCTACACCATCGGGAGCGCCGCCGAGCGCCGCCACGGGCTGCAGCAGCAGGCGCTGGCGTCGGTCGTGCGTCTCGCGCAGGTCTCCGAAGATGCCGCGTTCATCTCGGTCCGGCGCGGAACGCACTCGGTTTGCCTGCACCGCGAGGAAGGCACCTGGCCCATTCGCAGTCACGTGCTGCAAGCAGGAGACCGATATCCACTCGGTGTTGGCGCGCACGGTCTGGCGTTGCTCGCCGCGATGTCACCCCAAGAAGCGTCCGCTGTCACCGCGGCCAACGCTGCGGAGCTCGCCGAGACCTATCCCAACATCACGCCCGACTGGATCCTCGAACAAGCCGACCGGATCCGTCGGCGCGGCGGTGTCGCGGTCAACGAAGGCACCGTGGTCCCCGAATCGTGGGCCATCGGAATCGCGGTCCCCGACGCCAGCGGCGAACCGGCGATGGCGTTGAGCATCGCGGCCATCAGCTCGCGGTTGGGCCCGGACAGGCAGGCCCGGCTGGCAATCCTGCTCAAGGAAGAAGCCGCTCGTCTGGGTCCGACGCTGCGCCGCAGCGAAGCGTCGGACCTGCGAGCGGACTGATGGATCAACTCTCACCTCGAATCACACCTCTCACCTCAACTGGAGGCGACATGGCCGATCGAACGTCCATCATCGGATGGGGCCACTCGAAGTTCGGCAGACTCGACGAACCCGATGTCACCGCCCTCATCGGCTCAGTGGTCCCAGAAGCGCTCAGCCATGCGCAGGTCGGCGCCGACGAGATCGACGGTCTGTTCGTCGGTGTCTACAACAACGGCTTCTCCGATCAGGGCTTCCAGGGTTCGCTGGTCTCGCTGACCAGTCCTGAACTCCAGTTCACCCCCGCGATGCGCGTTGAGAACGCCTGCGGCACGGGCAGTGCCGCGGTGTACGCCGCGTGCGATTTCATCGACTCCGGCCGCGGTGACGTGGCGCTGGTCATCGGCGCCGAGAAAATGACCGGCGTGGACACCTCGCGAGCCGGCGAGATCCTGCTGTCCGGCTGCTACCGGCCCGAAGAGTCGGACGTCTCCGGCGGATTCGCCGGTGTCTTCGCCAACATCGCCCGCGAGTACGCCGACCGCTACGGCGACCCGAGTTCAGCGATGGCGGCCATCGCCGCGAAGAATCACCACAACGGGATGACCAATCCCTACGCCCAGCTGCACAAGGACCTCAGCTTCGAGTTCTGCAACCAGGTCTCGGACAAGAACCCCTACGTGGCGGCCCCGCTTCGCCGCACCGACTGCTCGCTGATCTCCGACGGGGCCGTGGCGCTGGTGATCACCAGCGCGGATCGCGCCAAGGCCGCGCCCCGACGAGTCTCATTCCGCGCCCGTGCGCATGCCAACGACTTCCTGCCGTTGTCGCGGCGCGATCCCATCGAGTTCGCCGGTGCGCGCCGGGCTTGGAACCAAGCGCTGGAGCAGGCCGCGACGACCACGACCGACCTGGACTTCCTCGAGACCCACGACTGCTTCACGATCGCCGAACTCATCCAGTACGAGGTCTTCGGGCTGGCCGAGCCTGGTCGCGGACGTGAAGTGATCGACGAGGGCATCGCGCTGCCCGATGGGAAGCTGCCCATCAACAGGTCCGGAGGGCTCAAGGCCAAGGGGCACCCCATCGGGGCCACGGGTGTGTCCATGCACGCCATCACCGCCATGCAGCTCACGGGCGAGGCGGGGACGTTCCAGCTGCCCGGGGCGAATCTCGGCGGGCTGTTCAACATGGGTGGCACAGCGGTCACCAACTACGCATCCATTCTTGAGAGGTGGTAACCGCATGACCACACGATCGACGCCCCACGCGCAGCGCACCACCAACTTGGCGACCTTCTTGACCCAGACCGCCACCCGGCTGCCCGATCGTCCGGCGATCATCCGGGGTGAGAACACCTGGACGTGGTCGCAGCTCAACGGACGCGTCAACGCGCTGGCCTCGGCACTGCGCGAGCAAGGAGTCCGCGCCGGCTCCAAGGTTCTGCTGCACAGCGCGAACTGCATGGACTCGCTCACGGTTCTCTACGCCACCTGGCGGTTGGGGGCGATCATCGTGCCCACCAACCACAAACTGCTGCCCGACGACGTCGTCCCGCTCGCTCAACTCGTCGCCCCGGACCTGGTCATCCTCGATGACTCGTGCGAAGCGCACGCACGAGCGCTGGACGGCTACGAGATCTGGTCGATCGGTGACGAGCAGGACGCCACCGTGGAGTTCGGCAGTGCTCGCGTGCCGCAGTTGATCGACAAGCACAGCAGCCGCGGAGAGTCGGTCGTTGACGAGCCCGTCTTCGTGAACTCACCGGCGTGGTACTTCTTCACCTCCGGTACCAGCGGCCGCCCGAAGGCCGCCGTGCTCAACCACGATCAGATGGCCTTCGTGGTGACCAACCACATCTGCGATCTGATGCCGCACCTGACCGACCGCGACGCCACGCTCGTGCTGGCTCCCCTCTCCCACGGCGCCGGCGTGCACGCCCTGACCCACGTCGCTCGCGGGGCCGCGATCGTGCTCACCACCAGTGAGACCCTCGACGTGCACGAGGCGTGGGAGCTCATCGACCGCCACGCCGTGTCGACGATGTTCACCGTGCCCACGATCCTCAACAAGCTGGTGCAAGCCGCCCCACCCGGGCACGATCCCGACGAATGCAGCCTGCGCTACGTCGTCTACGCAGGCGCGCCGATGTCTTCGCGGGACCAGCGCACCGCTCTCGACACCCTCGGCAGGGTTCTCGTGCAGTACTACGGACTGTGCGAGGTCACCGGCAACATCACCGTGCTACCGCCAGAGCTGCACGGCACCACTCCCGAGCCTGATGGCATTCCCACGGCCGGATACGTGCGCGCGGGCATGACGATCAGCATCCAAGATGACGACGGCGGTGAGCTCGAACCCGGCCAGCGCGGCGAGATCTGCGTCTGCGGGCCCGCGGTCTTCGCGGGGTACCTCGACAACCCCGCCGCCAACGCCAAGGCGTTCCGCGACGGCTGGTTCCGCACCGGAGATCTGGGCTACGTCGATCAGACCGGTCTGCTCTACATCACCGGCCGTGCCTCGGACATGTTCATCTCTGGCGGTTCCAACATCGACCCGCGCGAGGTCGAGGAGAAGTTGCTCAAACACCCCGATGTCATCGCAGCGGGCGTGGTCGGCGCACCCGATGCCACGTGGGGCGAAGTCGGATACGCCCTGTGCGTTCCCCGCCCGGAGTCGTCACTGACCATCGACGAGCTGCTGACCTGGTGCCGCGCGAACATGGTCCGCTACAAGGTCCCCAAGCGAATCGAGTTCGCCACGGCGCTGCCGACTTCCGGGTACGGCAAGGTCACCACTGCCCTGCTCAAAGAAGAGTTCCTCAATCGGGGCTCCTGGCCTACCGAGGTCTGACCATGACAACCTTTCCATCCGGAGTGCTGCCCGAGGTCCGCTACCTGACCCAGCCAGGTACACCGCTGCCCCGCCGGGTCGACGTGCATCCGACGACCCTCCACCCGGTCAGCGTCGAGTTGCCGGCCGGGACTCCCCTGCTGGAAGCTCTGCAGCAGGTGGTGTTCGACCAGGGCTACACCAGTGCGTTCGGTGAACTGCGCGGCGGAGTGTTCACCGCGTTCAACTACTACATCCCGGCGGTGTGCGAGGCCGGCACCAGTGTTGCGACCTTCAGCGAGCCGTTCACCGGCAGCAGTCCAGCGGCGTTCATGCGCGGCGGACTGACCATCGGCCTGCGCGACGGCGAGGTCTTCACCCACTGCCACGCTCAGTTCGTCGATGCTGACGGGATCATGGGAGCGGGTCACCTCATCCCGGAGTCGGTCATCGTCGGCCCCGGCGTGACCGCGGACCTCTACGCCACGCGCGACGTCGCGATGACCGTGCTGCCCGACACCGAGATCAACTTCCCGGTGTTCCAGCCGCAACCCGCCACACCAGCACAACCCTCAACCGGCGCGTCCGGCGGCCTGCGCTCGATCGTCGCCCGGATCCACCCCAACGTCGACATCACCGAAGCGATCGAAGACCTCGCCGCTCAACACGGGTTCGACACCGCCGTCATCCGCGGCAAGATCGGCTCCTTCGTCGGCGCCACCCTGACCCAGGGCGACCAAGTCGTCAGCGCTCCCGGCCCCGCCACCGAAGTCATGTACCTCGACGGCACGGTCCGCCGCGACGCAACGGGGGCGCACCGCGCCGAGCTGACCTGCGCGGCCGCAGCCGTCGACGGCAACGTCTACAGCGGTGCGCTCGTCAGAGGGCACAACCCCGTCGCCATGACCTTCGAACTCGCCCTCTCCGAACCAGCGGAAGCCTCGCAGTGATCACCGACCCCACCGCGATCGACCGGGTTGTCGATCGCCTTCCCGCCGACATCATCACCATCGACCCCGACGTCGTGGCCACTTACGCCGCCGATCAATCGCGGTTCACCGACCGCGCGCTACCGCTCGCGGTGGCGATGCCTCGAACCACCGATGAAGTCGCGGCTTGTGTTCGCGCAGCTCACGAACACGGCGTCGTGGTCGTGCCGCGGGGCGCCGGAAGCGGACTCAGCGGTGCGGCCAACGCGCCCGCGGGCTCGATCGTGCTGAGCCTGCACCGCATGACCGCCATCCGCGAGCTCGACACCGAGAACCGCGTCGTCGTGGTCGAACCCGGCGTCATCACCGCCGAACTCCGCGACCACGTCAGGCGAGCCGGGCTGTACTACCCACCAGACCCCGGCAGCGTCGAGTTCTGCACGATCGGCGGCAACGTCGCCACGAACGCCGGCGGCATGTGCTGCGTCAAGTACGGCGTCACGGGTGATTTCGTGCTCGGGCTCGAATGCGTGCTCGCCGACGGACGCATCATGCGAACCGGGCGACGAACGGTGAAAGGCGTCGCGGGATTCGACCTGACCAGCCTTCTCGTCGGATCTGAGGGCGCTCTCGCGGTCATCACCGAGATCACGTTGCGACTGCTCCCGGCACCGGCCGAACCCCGCACGCTGGTGGCGTCGTTTCCCACCCTCGACAGTGCCGGTCAAGCGGTCCGGACGATTTCCGGGGCGGGGATCACCCCTTCCCTGCTGGAGATCCTCGACCGCACCACCGTCAGGGCCGTTGATGACATGACGCGCATGGGGCTCGGTGACGACACAGCAACGCTGCTGCTGATCCAGCACGACGGAGCCGATGCTCCCGACGCGCTCGTCGGCATCGAAACGCACTGCACAACAGCCGGTGCCAGCGAGATCGTGGTCAGTTCCGACCAGACCGAAGCCGACATGCTCCTCGAAGCGCGGCGCCAAGCGCTCCCCGCGCTCGAGCGACTCGGCGACTGGCTGCTCGACGATGTCTGCGTGCCGTGCTCACGCATCACCGATCTCATCGCCGCGATCGAGCACATCGCGGATCGGACCGGGCTGACGATCGGGGTGTTCGGCCACGCCGGAGACGGCAACCTGCACCCCACCATCATCTACGACGACATCGACGCCTCCAGTCGCGATCTCGCTTTCGAAGCGTTCAACGCGATCACCCAGGAGGCGCTCGACCTGGGCGGCACGATCACCGGTGAACACGGCGTCGGTCGTCTCAAGGCCGGGTGGCTGCGAAGCGAGCTCGACCCCGTGAGCCTCGCTGTCCATCACTCGGTGAAGCACGCCTTCGATCCCACGGCAGTGCTCAATCCGGGCACGGGACTGCAAGCTCACGCTTGAGGCTCCGACGCCCCTCGCACGGCAGCACGACCCGCTGGAGTTCCCCGTTCCAGCGGGTCGTGCTGTCCCCGACCTCGACGAGGAAACACTGATGATCATCGCTCTAGATGACGCCCGCACGCCCACGATCGCACCGGACGCCTGGATCGCATCCAGAGCGGTCGTGGTCGGAGCCGTGACCGTCGGAACCGAGTCCGGAGTCTGGTACAACGCCGTCGTCCGCGCCGACGACGAAGCCGTCGTCATCGGGCCGCGGACCAACGTGCAGGACGGATCCGTCATCCACGCCGACCCGGGCAGCCCCGCCACCATCGGCGGAGGTGTCTCCATCGGCCACAACGCCACCATCCACGGATGCACCATCGGGGACAACGTTCTCGTCGGAATGGGCGCCACCGTCATGAACAACGCTGAGGTGGGCGAGGACAGCCTCGTCGCAGCCGGCGCGCTCGTGCCGGAACGAACGGTCATTCCCCCGCGCTCCCTGGTCGCGGGGATACCCGCCAAGGTCCGACGCACCCTCACCGACGACGAAGTCGACGGCATCCGCGCGAACGCAGCCCACTACGTGACCAAGCGCAGCGAGCACGCAGCCGCGAAACAAGGGTGATGGTCACTCCACGCCGCGGAGCTCGACCTGGACATCTCAAAACGAACTCACGGTCGCGGCATCGGCGCTGGCATCGCCGCTCGCCGCACCGATGAAGCGATGATGCGGCGCGATCGGGGGTTTGGGATGGATTGCACTCGATCTTCGATGGTGGACTGCGGGTTCGTCACATCCGCTCAATGACGCCCACGCTCAAACAGATAGGAATGCCATGCGCGGCCAAAACCTCACGATGATCACCTCTGACAACGTTCGCATCACGTTCGACGATGAGCGTGATGGGCTGCCGATCGTGCTCCTCCACGGCTACGGCTGTCGGCGCGGGCACTGGGAGTACCAGAGGGAGGCGCTCCTGGAAACCGGCTACCGCGTCGTGGCCGTCGATCTTCGAGGCCACGGCGACTCGGACACCCCCAAGCACGGACAGACCCTGGCACGACTCGGCCAGGACGTGCGCGAACTGCTCGAGCAGCTGGACCTCGACGACGTCACCATCGTCGGCCACTCGATGGGCGTTTCCGTGGCGCTCGCGATGTTCACCGTCTCGGGTTTTGATCGGATCACGCGATTCGTTGCTGTTGACCAGTCGCCAAAGATCATCAATGACGAAGATTGGTCATGGGGAGTCAAGAACGTCACGTGGAACAACGTTGACGACTGCGTGCACTGGCGCTTCAAGTGGAGCAACGAAGAGCTGGAGCCCGCTCTTCCTGCGGGGTCTGCTATGGCCGAGGAGTCGTGGGAAACATTTGATCACCAAGCGGTGATCAAGCTCTTCGTTGACCACTTCGTCGCTGATTGGCGCGACACCCTGCCCCGCCTGCCCATGCCCACCTGGGTGGTGACGTCGCGCTTCACGAACTACTACCACCTCGAAGGCATGGAGTGGTTCGCGAATGAGGTCCCCGACGGCCGGCTTTCGGTGTTCGAGCACAGCGGTCACAACCCGCACGTGAGCGAAGCGAGCGAATTCAACCGATGCTTGCTCGAATTCCTGGGCCACGACTGACAACGTGCCCGACCCTGGTACACCGACGTCAGCTGGTGGCGGGTTCCGCCTCGGCTGCGCCGTCCTTCTTGTCGTCGCCGCGCTTGACCGCATTGAGCAGCAGCTGGGCGACGTCGACGACCTCGACGGATTCGTTGGCGACCTTTTCGCTCTTCCGAGCGGTCAGGCCGTCGGAGAGCATCACCTTGCAGAACGGGCAACCGGTGGCGATCTTCGAGGGGGCGGTGCCCAGGGCCTCGTCGACGCGCTCCTGGTTGATCCGCTTGCCGGTGCGCTCCTCCATCCACATGCGGGCACCACCGGCGCCGCAGCACATGGAGCGGTCCGCGTGCCGCGGCATCTCGCGGAAGGTCGCACCCGCAGCGCCGACCAGGTCGCGCGGCGGCGTGTAGACCTTGTTGTGCCGTCCCAGGTAGCAGGGGTCGTGGTAGGTCACGTCCTCGGCGACCGGGGCGACCGGGGTCAGGCGCTTCTCGCGGACCAGCTTGTTCAGCAGCTGGGTGTGGTGCACGACCTCGTAGTCACCGCCGAGCTCGGAGTACTCGTTGGCGAGGCTGTTGAAGCAGTGCGCGCAGGTCGCCACGATCTTGCGCTTGCCCGGCGCGCGGCCCTCGAACACCGAGTTGAGGACCTCGACGTTCTGCTGGGCCATCATCTGGAAGATGAACTCGTTGCCCGCACGGCGGGCCGGGTCACCGGTGCAGGTCTCCTCCGGGCCCAGCACCTTGTACTTCACGCCCGCCATGTGCAGCAGCTCGGCCACGGCCTGGGTGGTCTTCTTCGCGCGGTCCTCGAACGCCCCGGCGCAACCGACCCAGAACAGGTACTCGTCATCGGCGGCGAGCTCACCGTCGAAGACCGGCACTTCGAAGTCCAGGTCCTCGGTCCACGCGAGGCGGTCCTTGGCGTTCTGGCCCCACGGGTTGCCCTTGTTCTCCAGGTTCTTGAACATCCCGCCCAGCTCGGTCGGGAAGTTCGACTCGATCATCACCTGGTAGCGGCGCATGTCGACGATGTGGTCGACGTGCTCGATGTCGACCGGGCACTGCTCGACGCAGGCACCGCAGGAGGTGCAGGCCCACAGGACCTCGGGGTCGATGACGCCCATCTCCTCCGGACCGCCCACGAGCGGGCGCTCGGCCTCGGCCAGCGCCAGCGCATCGATCTTGCCCAGCCGGGCCTCGGCGTCGTCACCGGTGATGCCGACCTCGTCACCGGCCATGTCCTTGCTGCCACCGGCCAGCAGGTACGGGGCCTTGGCGTAGGCGTGATCGCGCAGCTGGGTGATCAGCATCTTCGGCGACAGCGGCTTACCGGTGTTCCACGCCGGGCACTGCGACTGGCAACGACCGCACTCGGTGCAGGTCGTGAAGTCCAGCCAGCCCTTCCACGAGAAGTCCTCGACCTTGCCGGCGCCGAACACGTCGGTGTCCGGGTCGGCCTCCTCGAAGTCCAGCGGCTTACCGCCCGACATCATCGGCTTGACCGCACCAAGCGCGACGTCACCGTCGTCCTCGCGCTTGAAGTAGATGTTGAAGAACGCGCTGAACCGGTGCCACGCCACACCCATCGTGGGGTTCGAGGCGATCACGATGACCCAGATCATCGCCGAGAGGATCTTGAACGTCGCGAACAACGAGATCGCTGCAGTGCTCGCCGGCAGCACGCTACCCAAGGCGTAGGTCAGCGGAGCCGACCACACCGGTGCCTCGAACAGGCCAGCAGCCTGTTTGAAGGCACGCAGCCCGATGATCCCGAAACCCTCCAGCACCACCACGGCCTCGACGAAGTACGCCTGCCAGAAGTTCGAACCCTGGAACCGCGACACCCGACCCGCCCGCCGCGGATGCTCCCGCTGCCGCACGCCGATCAACCAGAAACCGCCGAGCACCGTGGTGATCCCCAGCAGCTCCACGACCAGGTTCCACGGACCGAACCAGCTCAGCACCGGCGTCTCGAACGCCGGCCAGAACACCTCGAAGTACGCCTCCAGAACGCTGAGACTCAAGCCAACGAAGCCGACCATCACCAACCAGTGCGCCACACCAACATGGCCCCACTTCAGCATCCGGGTGTGCCCGACGATCTCCTTCAGCGCAGTGGCGAACCGAGCCCCGAACGGGCCGAATCTGGACGGGTCAGCTTGTCCGAGCCGGATCGACGAGATCATCCGCCGCACGGTCCTGACCGCCATCGCCACCGCGATGACGGTGATGGCCAGGCAGACCATACCCAGGACGAGCTGCAGGGTGCCCATGTCGCTTGCCCTTCGTTGAGAAGCATCGGGTTTCGAAAATGTGCCATTGCGTCCTGTGTGGACGCTTCGTTGGTCGAGTGGAACCGGTGGACGGCGCTATCGCTCTCGGCCACCGGTTCCAAGTCCGTTCAGCGCTTGCGCTTGGTGGCCTCTTCGGTGAGTTGTGGGGCGACCTTGAACAGGTCACCCACGACGCCGTAGTCGGCGATCTCGAAGATCGGCGCCTCCGGGTCCTTGTTCACCGCGACGATCGTCTTGGACGTCTGCATGCCCGCCCGGTGCTGGATCGCACCGGAGATGCCCAGCGCGACGTACAGCTGCGGCGAGACCGTCTTACCGGTCTGCCCGACCTGGAACTGGTGCGGGTAGTAGCCCGAGTCCACCGCGGCACGCGAGGCACCCACAGCGGCACCGAGGGTGTCGGCCAGCTTCTCCACGACCTCGAACGACTCGGCCGAACCGACACCACGACCACCGGAGACCACGATGCTGGCCTCGGTGAGCTCGGGACGGTCGCCGGCCTCGGCCGGCTGCCGACCGGTGATCTTGGCACCGGAGGGAGCCGGGACCTCGACCTGCTCGACCGCGGCGGCACCGGAGGCCTGCTCGGCCTCGATGGAGCCGGGCAGCACGGTGACCACCGGGGTGCCCTTGGTGACCTTCGCCTTGGCGTCGTAGGTACCACCGAACAGCGAGTGCGAAGCCACGCCCTCACCGTCGATGTCCACGACCTCCGACAGCAGACCGGTGTCCAGGCGGATCGCCAGCCGACCGGCGATCTCCTTTCCATCAACCGACGCCGGCACCAGCACCGCCGCCGGGTTCGCCGAACCCGCCAGCGCGGCCAGCACGTCGACCTGCGGCGTCACCAGGTACTCGGCGGCCTCCGCGGACTCTCCCGCGTAGACCTTCGCCGCACCGTAGGAGCCCAGCGCCTCGGACAGCTTGCCCGCCGTGCCCGGCTCACCGACGACGACCGCCGACGGCTCACCGATGCGACGGGCCGCGGTCAGCAGCTCGTACGTGACCTTCTTGACCTCGCCGTCCACGTGATCGACGAGGACCAGAACCTCAGCCATGAATCAATGCCTCCTCGAAAACCGTGAACGACTCAGAGCAGCTTCTCGCCGGCCAGGAAGTCGGCGACGCCCACGCCGCCCTCTCCCTCGTCGGTGACCTTCACACCACCGGACTTCGGCGGCTTCGGAGCGGACTCGACCACCTGGGAGCCGGCGCCTGCCAGGCCCACCTCGGAGGCATCGATACCCGCATCGGCCAGCGACAGCGCGCTCACCGGCTTCTTCTTCGCGGCCATGATGCCCTTGAACGACGGGTACCGCGGCTCGTTGATCTTCTCCGTCACCGACACCACGGCCGGCAGCCCCGACTCGACGATCAGGATGCCCGCGTCGGTCTCACGCTCGACCTTCACCGACGAACCGTCGGTGGAGACCTTGCGCGCGAAGGTCAGCTGCGGCCAGCCCAGCACCTCGGCGACCATCGCCGGCACCGCACCCGAGCGACCATCGGTCGCCTCGTTACCCGCGATCACCAGGTCGACACCCTCAACGGTGCCGATGACCTTCGCCAACGCCTTGGCGGTGGCCGGCGCGTCCGTGCCGTGCAACGCCTCGTCGGCGAGGTGCACCGCCTTGTCCGCACCCATCGACAGCGCCTTGCGGATGGCATCCGTGGCGCGGTCCGGGCCCATGCACACGACGGTCACTTCGCCGCCCTGAGCCTCCTTGATCAACAGCGCCTCCTCAACGGCGCGCTCGTTGATCTCATCCAACACGGCATCCGCCGACCCGCGATCCAACGAATGATCCCCAGCAGACAACTTCCGCTCCGAATACGTATCCGGCACCTGCTTAACCAGAACAACAACGTTCACGAGCCCTCCATCCCTCGTCGTCTTCGCGCCATCACAATAGTAGGACGTCCTACTATTTTACTACCGACGAGGTGGTCGGACGCACAGCCAGCCTGTGCAGAGAAACACATGGCCCTTCAGGCATCCCGCCCTGCTGAAAAACAAGGCTGGCGGGGCGGGCACTGCCCACCCCGCCCCGCCAGACCTGCCCGAGTCCGCCAAACTCGGCCGCCCGCTCCCGTGCACGCTCCGACCGCGCAGGACCAGGACGGAGCGCTCGAGCAGGGCCGGGCGCTCTACGGTCAACGACGAGGAGCTCTCGCCGCCGACGATGATGCTGTTGGTATTGCTCGCCGATCACGTGATCGTCAGAACGTCACGCCGAAAGGCGGACGTTGACCTGCTTGGTGTGGGTGAACCCTTCGAGCATGCCCTCGAGGGAGACCTCACGTCCCATACCGCTCTGCTTCACGCCGCCGTAGGACTGACCGACGACTTGGCCGCCACCCTGGTTGACCTGCACCCAGCCGGCTTCGATCCGATGAGCCGTTGTCAGCGCTCGATTCAGGTCGCTGCTCCACACGAAGGCCGCCAGCCCGTAGTTGGTGTCGTTGGCCAGCCGAATCGCCTCGTCCACGTCCCGCCAAGGCGTGACGACGAGGACGGGCCCGAAGATCTCCTCGCGGGCGATGCGCCAGTTCGGTTCAACCGCGTCGAACACGGTCGGCACGTGGTAATAGCCCTCGGAAAGCGGGCCGTCCGATGGAGGGAGCCCACCGAGCGCCAGTTTGACCCCCGGTTGCGCACATCCGTCGGCGATGTAGTCGCGCACACCGCAGAACTGGCTCTCGTTGATGATTGCGCCCATGTCCGAGGCCTCTTCCAACGGGTCGCCAACAACGAGGTCACCCAGCTTCTTGACCAGGCCATCCATCACCTCGTCGTGCACGTCTGCGTGCACCAGCAGCCGCGATCCCGAGGTGCAACTCTGTCCCTGGCGGTGAAAGCGCGTGGCCAGCAGAAGCCCATCGATCAGGTCGTCATCGACGGCGTCGGGGAAGACGATGGCCGGGTTCTTCCCGCCGAGCTCGAGCGACGTGGGTGCGAGCCGGCGTCCGGCTTGCTGCGCCACCAGGCGGCCGACCTCGGTGGAGCCGGTGAAGGACACCTTGTCCACATCGGCGTGTTCCACCAGCGCGGTACCGCACACCCGCCCGCGCCCCGTCAGCATGTTCAGCACGCCGGGCGGCAGGTGTTGCTGGCAGATCTCGGCGAGCAGGAGCAGCGACAGCGGGGCGTCCTCGGCTGGTTTGGCCACCATGGTGTTGCCCGCCACCAGCGCCGCCGGGATTTTGAAACCTGCGATCATGAGCGGCGAGTTCCAAGGCAGGATCGCAGCCACGACACCGAGCGGTTCTCGCCGGGTGTACTGCAACTGGCCCTCACCCGCGGGCAGCACAGTGCCTTTGACCTCGCCTGCAACACCGGCGAAGTACCGGAACAGGTCGATCAGCGTGGCCACCTCCGGTCTGGCCTGGGTCCGCAACGCGTTGCCGGTGTCCAACGCGGTCAGCCGTGCCAGTTCTTCGGCACGAGCCTCGATGTCGTCGGCAATGCGCGCCAGCGTCCGCGAACGAACCTTGAAGTGCTCGGCTGCCCATGCGGGCTGGGCTCTCCGCGCCGCTGCCACCGCGCGGTCGACGTCGTTCGCGCCCGAGGCAGGCACCCGAGCGATGACTTCGCCCCGCCGCGCGGGGGTGGTCACCTCGGACTCCCCGCCCTCCTGCGCTTCGACCCACTGCCCGTCCAGCAGCATCGGGTAGAGCTGCGAACGCGCGTCCGCCACACCGCCGATGAGGTCCGCCGACCGTGTTCCCACCGTGTTGCCCATTTCCGTGCCTGCCTCCTCGCGCGGCCACCTGTTTTCGACGATGGCTCGGCCCACGTCTTTTCCAGCGGGTCTGTCACTTCTTCGGATTGCTGCGGATGGCTGCTTTCATCGGAGGTCGAATGCAGTCCAGAACCGGCTGGTTTTGCAGAATCTGCTCTCATCGATCGTAGGGCCGCTGTCGCTGCGCACAATCGCCAACAACGCAGAGCGGATGTGCGGGACTGCACAGCATGCGGGTGTGCACTCCCGCACATCGTCTGTGCCGAGTTGTCCGTTGCCATGGGTCTGGCCCGATGCGGATACTGCCCGAAAAGCAGGCACGAACCGGTTCGCTCTCGCGCCGGTCGCGGTAATTCACCGCTTGTTCTTCCCTGCCTGGCATTTTCAGAAACGCGCGAGTCCTCGCACCTGGCGAGCTCTGGAATTTTCGCTCGATTTGAACAGGAGCTAGATGTGACGACCAGAGGCCCGTTGGCAGACGCCTTGGTGCTCGACCTCTCCCGCGCACTGGCCGGCCCACACGCCGCCATGATGCTCGGTGACCTCGGCGCCAGGGTCATCAAGGTAGAGTCACCCGATCGCGGGGACGACTCGCGATCCTGGGGACCGCCCTTCGTCGGCGATGATTCGACCGATGCCACCTACTACCTGTCGTGCAACCGCAACAAGGAGTCGGTCCAGCTCGACCTCAAGAGCACATCGGGACAGGAGTCATTGCGCGAGCTGATCCGCCGTGCTGATGTGCTGATCGAGAACTTCCGGCCAGGCGTGCTCGACCGCCTGGGATTCCCCTCGCCAGTGCTGGAAGAGCTGAATCCTCGTCTCGTGGTGCTTTCCATCTCGGGCTTCGGCCACGATGGACCGGATTCCCAACGCCCGGGATATGATCTGATCGCACAGGGTGAGTCCGGGTTGATGAGCCTCACCGGCCCCGATCCCGACCACCCGACGCGCGTCGGCGTGCCCATCGGTGACCTGCTCGCAGGGATCTACGGCGCGTTCGGCGTGGTGTCCGCCTTGCACGACCGCACTCGTACGGGACGGGGTTCTGTCGTGCGCACGTCGCTGCTGGCGGCTCTGGTCGGGGCGCATGCGTTCCACGGAACCGCGTGGACGGCAGCCGGCAAGGTCGGCTCGGGTTCGGGAAACCACCACCCGCAGATCGCGCCCTACGGCACCTTCCGCTGTGCTGATGGGATCGTGCAAGTCGCCGTGGGCAGCGAAGGCCAGTGGCACAAATTCGCCGCTCTTCTCGGGCTCGACGCCGATGATGAGCGATTCGCCACCAACTCGCTGCGCCTCGCCAATCGCAGTGAACTCATCGCAGCGGTGGAAGACGTGCTGCTCACCCGCCCCCGGGAGTTCTGGCTCACCAGCTGCAACGAGGCAGGAGTGCCAGCTGGCGCGGTTCGCACCATCGACGAGGTCTACGAGTGGAAGCAGACCCGCAGCCAGGGATTGGTGCTCGAGGTCGACCACCCTGCCGTCGGCAAGATCGAGCTGCCTGGTCCGCCGCTGCGATTCGAGAACTTCGAGGGGCAGCGCCTCGGGCGCACTGAGCACACCGCGCCGCCCACGCTCGGGCAGCACACGTCGGCCGTGGCCGAATGGCTGGAGGGAAGGTGAGCCACCCAGTGAGCGCAACTCAGCTCCCGGCACTCCGAATCGTGCTGATCGGTCCACCCGGGGCAGGCAAGGGCACGCAGGCGAAATCCATCTCCGCCAAGCTCGGCGTACCGCACATCTCCACCGGCGACATCTTCCGGACCAACATCGCCGGCAGCACCCCGCTCGGCATCGAGTCGAAGTCCTACCTGGACAGGGGTGAGCTCGTCCCGGACCACGTGACCACAACAATGGTGCGTCAACGACTGGGGCAGGACGACGCGGCGGCTGGTTTCCTCCTGGACGGCTTCCCGAGAACCCTCTCCCAAGCGGGATTCCTGGCCGAGTCCCTCGACGAGGTGGGTACACCGCTGGACGTGGTGCTGGAGATGAGCGTCGAAAGGGACGATGTGCTGCTCCGACTGGCCGGTCGACGCACCTGCACCAGTTGCGGCAGCAGTTGGCACGTCCGGTTCAAGCCCCCGGTCGTGCACGGGATCTGCGACCACTGCTCAAGCCCGCTGGAGCGGCGGGCGGACGATGCGGAGGTCGCGATCAACCGTCGGCTGGACCTCTACGCGCACGAGACCGCCCCACTGCTGGGGTTCTACCGTCGGCAGGGCGTGCTCACGACGATCGAAGCGAGTGGTGCCGTTGATGCGGTGACCGAGCGGATGTTGTCGGTCTTAGACGCGTGACCCACATGAAGGGGCGGTTCATCTCGGAGCTCCGAGGTGAGTCGCCCCTTCATGTTTCATCGATCGGTGAACGACGGCACGCGCTTGTCGACGAAGGCGGCCATGCCTTCCTTCTGGTCATCGGTGGCGAAGGTGGCGTGGAAGACGCGTCGTTCGAAGCGCACGCCCTCGGACAGCGTCGTCTCGTGCGCCCGGTCGACGCTCTCCTTGACCATCATCGCGACCGGGGTGGACATGCCCGCAATCGCCGAAGCGGTCTCCAGCGCTTCCTCGGTGAGCAGGTCGACTGGAACGACTCGGGCCACGAGGCCGCTGCGCTCTGCCTCGGTGGCGTCCATCATCCGCCCGGTCAGGCACATTTCCATGGCTTTTGCCTTGCCGACCGCTCGTGTGAGCCGCTGCGTGCCGCCAATGCCCGGGATCACACCGAGTTTGATCTCCGGTTGACCGAACTTCGCGTTGTCCGCCGCGATGATCAGATCGCAGAGCATGGCCAGTTCGCACCCACCACCGAGAGCGTAACCGGAGACCGCAGCGATCAACGGCTTGCGCACCGCCGTCAAACGATCCCAGGCGGCGAACCAGTCGCTGGAGTATGCGTCCATGTAGGACAGTGACTGCATCTCCTTGATGTCGGCGCCGGCGGCGAACGCCTTCCGCGATCCGGTCAGCACGATGCATCCGATCTGACCGTCCTGATCGAGCTCGGACACCGCCGCCGTAACCTCGCCCATGAGCTGGGTGTTGAGCGCGTTGAGCGCATCGGGTCGGCTCAGCGTCACCACGCCGACCGCTCCCCGGTGTTCCACCTCGATCGTCTGGTAGCTGGTCACGCCGTTGCCTCCTTCTCGATGGACTCCCGGACGGCGTTGATGATCCCTGAGAAATCCCGATCCGCCCCGCCCTGCTCGTAGTAGTGGACGTACAGCTCGTGGGCGTGCTTTCCGAGCGCTGTCGCCACCCCTGCACCGTCTGCTGCGCGTTGCGACAGCCCGAGATCTTTGACCATGAGTGCCGTGGCGAACCCGGGGTCGAAGTCGCTGTTCGCCGGGCTGGTCGGCACCGGGCCGGGCACGGGGCAGTTCGTGTTGAGCGCCCAGCACTGGCCGGTGGCCGTCGAGGCGACGTTGAACAGCGCCTCGTGGGACACACCCAGCGCCTCGCCGAGGACGAACGCCTCGCTGACCCCGATCATGCTGATCCCCAGGATCAGGTTGTTGCAGATCTTCGTCGCCTGGCCCGCTCCGGACGCTCCGCAGTGGACTGCACGTTTGCCCATCACGTTCAGAATGGGTTCGACACTCTCGAAGTCCGCAGCTTCACCACCGACCATGAAGGTCAGCGTTCCGGCCGTCGCGCCGACGACCCCACCGGAAACCGGGGCGTCCAAGGCGCGATGACCGGCTTTCACCGCCAAGTCGCGGGCCACGCGCGACTCACCGACCTCGATCGTGGAGGTGTCCACGAACAGCGTCCCCGGAGAAGCCGCCTCGAGCAGCCCACCGTTTCGGTACAGGTCGAGGACGTGTTCGCCGCTGGGCAGCATCGTGAGCACGACCTCCGCGCCGTTGCACGCGTCCGAGGCGGCCTCCACGATCTCCACGCCTTGCTCGGCTGCCGCGACGCAAGCCGAGGCGGAAAGATCGAAACCGCGCACGTGGTACCCGGCTCGGCTGAGGTTGGCCGCCATGGGGCCACCCATGTTGCCGAGGCCGATGATTCCGATGTCAGTCATCGCACTCCTCCATCGTTGCCGGGCCGAGCTCGTCGTCGCCCGCCGCGTAGAACTTCTCGACCACGTCCGCGCCGACCTCGTCCAGCAGGCCCGGGCTCCACTGCGGGTTTCTGTCCTTGTCCACGACCTGAGCTCGGATTCCCTCGACCAGGTCCGGGGACGACAGCAATGCGCACGAGGTGCGGTATTCCTGCTCCAGGCAGTGCTCGAGCGAGCCGAGTCCGCGCGCCGTGCGCAGCGCGTGCAAGGTCACCTTCAAGGCGGTGGGTGATTTCGCGGAGATGTCCTCTGCCGCTCGTTCTGCCGCTTCGACCCCGCTAGTCAGGAGACGTCGCACGATCTCGGCGACGTCGTCGGTGGCATAGCACTCGTTGATCCACTCCATGTCGGAGTCGAGCGTGGATGGCGGAGCCGTCGTGGAATGCCGCTGCACCGCGGTGTCGATCTCATCGGGCAGTGCGTTCGCGAGGTCCTCGGCCAGTGGCGCGAGGGAGTCGCTGGGCACGAAATGGTCGGCCACACCGCACTGAATCGCCGCCCCCGGGCCCAGTTGCGCCGCGGTGAGGGCCGCGTGCGTGCCCAGTTCGCCGGGTGCGCGGCTGAGCAGGTACGTCCCACCCACATCCGGTACGAACCCGATGCCCACCTCGGGCATCGCGATCTTGGTGCGTTCGGTGACGACCCGGACGGAGCCGTGCGCCGACACACCCACTCCGCCGCCCATGACGATTCCGTCCATGATGGCCACGTACGGTTTGGGGTAACGCTTGATCCGCGCGTTCAGCCGGTACTCGTCGCGCCAGAAGTTCTTCGGAGCCGGGTCGCCGACCAGTGCGGCTTGGTAGATGGCGCGGATGTCGCCGCCCGCGCACAGTCCGCGGTCTCCCCCTCCTTCGATCAGTACGCACGCGATCTCCGGGTCGCGTTCCCAGCTGGAGAGGGCGTTGTCCAGCAACTGGACCATCTCGGCGGTGAGGGCGTTGAGGGCGCGCGGCCGGTTCAGCGTCAGCCGCCCCATTCGTCCGCAGACGTCGACGAGCACTTCGGCATCGGTCATCGGGCGGCTCCTAGCAGGTCACGGGACACGATGACGCGCATGATCTCGTTGGTGCCTTCCAGGATTTGGTGCACGCGCAGGTCGCGGACGATCTTCTCGATGCCGTACTCGGACAGGTAGCCGTAGCCGCCGTGCAGCTGCAACGCCTCGTTGGCGACGGAGAACCCGGTGTCGCTGGCCACGCGCTTGGCCATCGCGCACAACCGCGTCGCCGATGGGTCCTTGGCATCCGCCGCCGCGGCCGCGCGCCACAACATCGACCGCGCCGCCTCCAGTTCGGTGGCCATGTCGGCCACGCGGAATTGCAGGGCCTGGAAGTCCCGCAGCACCTGCCCGAACGCCTCGCGTTCGGACAGGTGGCGCACCGTGGCGTCCAGCGCCGCCTGAGCGCCACCCAGCGAGCAGGCTCCGATGTTGAGTCGTCCACCGTCGAGGCCGGACATGGCGAGGCGGAACCCTTGGCCCTCGGCGCCGATCAGATTCTCAACGGGCACCCGAGCGTCTTCGAAACGGACTTGGCGGGTGGGTTGGGCGTTCCAGCCCATCTTGTGCTCGTTCGGGCCGAATGAGAGGCCCTCGGTGTCGCAGTCGACCACCAGCGCGGAGATGCCCCGATGCCCGTCATCTCCGGTGCGGACGAACACGACGTAGACGTCCGAGGCTCCGGCACCGGAGATGAATTGCTTGACGCCGTTGACCACGTAGTGGTCGCCTTCCCGGACCGCACGGGTCGTCAGCGACGCGGCATCGGATCCCGCTCCGGGTTCTGTCAGGCAATAGCTGCCCAGCGCCTCCATCGAGCACAAGCGCGGCAACCACCGCGCGCGCTGATCATCGTTGCCGAAGCGGTCGATCACCGATGCGACCATGTTGTGGATCGACAGGTACGCGGCCACCGCCGGGCATCCGGTCGCCAGCGCCTCGAAGATCACCGCAGCGTCCAGCCGGCCCAACCCGGAGCCGCCGTACTCCTCGCTGACGTAGATGCCTCCCATTCCCAGCTCTGCTGCCTTGCGCAGTTCACTGACCGGGAAGTGCTTCGTCTGGTCCCACTCCACGGCGTTGGGCGCCAGCAGGTCGGCCGCGAACTCGCGACAGGTCTCGGCCAGCGCCTGTTGGTCCTCGTTCAGGCAGAAGACACCGCCACCGTCGGCACGTGCATCCATGTGTTCTTTCCTCCAGCACGAGTCGGACGCGGACGCCAGAATGGTCGGACGTCCGATTGAACGGTTACCGACTATTGCCGGAGATGTTCCCGAGTGGACCGAACCGACTCAAGAGGCAAGAACACAGGTCAGGTGTGCAGAAACGCACGACTCCGAAGGGATTCAGGGCTGAAGCTCTGCTTTGCGCTCCTCCACTTCGTCCTGCAGCGAGCGACTGATCACCCGAACCACCTGCCTGGACACGCTCTCCCTGCGCGCCGCCAGATAGAACGACAAGCGCATGTCCGCGCCGAAGCTGCCCAGCCGGGTGAGCTCCGGACAACGACGCGCTACGAAGTCCGGGAGCACACCGATGCCACCGCCCGCCCTCGTCGCCTCCAAGTGCGCGAAGATGTTGGTGGAGCTGAACCGCGCGGTGACGCCGGGCAGGTGACGCTCCAGGTCGAGGTCGCCGACCCGCAGCATCGAACCCGTGTAGAAGATCAGCACGTGGTTGCGCAGGCTTTCTATCGTCTCCGGCACTCCGCGCTCGGCCAGGTACCCGGTGGCCGCGTACAGCGACAGCGAGTAGTCGGTGAGCTTCTCGGTCACCAACCGACTTCCCGCCGGGGAGCCGACCGCGACCGCGAGGTCGAAGCCGGACTGGTGCAGAGCCAGCTCACGAGTCGCGGTGATCAGCTCAACGTTGAGCTGCGGATTCGCCCGTTGGATGCGCGTGAGCGCCGGCGCGACGAACAGCGCGCCGAAGCCGTCAGGCGCCGTCACGCGGACCGTCCCCCGCAGAGAGGCCGAGCTGCTACCGGTGGCGGCGTTGGCGACGTTCTCGATGGCCTCCTCGATCGGACTCGCGTTCTCGGCGACCGAGCGTCCGATATCGGTCAGCTCCCAGCCATCGGCACCGCGCTCGACGAGCCTCACACCAATCGCCTTCTCCAGAGCTGAGATACGCCGCGCAACGGTCGTGTGGTCCACTCCCAACGCCGATGCAGCCGCGACCAAGCGCCCGGTCCTGGCCAGCGCCAGCAAGTGCCGGAGGTCATCGGCCCGAAGCCTCGACGTGTCAATGTTCTTGTTGCTCATGCTGTGCCGCGATTCGATCTCGGTGGGTGCGATGCGGGAGGAAGCGTCGTCCGACTCGGGCCCTCTCCCTTGATGTGCATTCTTGCACATCAAGTCTGCGCATCTACTGCTTGAACGCACATGCGCACCTGGGCGAGGCTCTCCAGACAGCGCGGAGACGCTGCGCTACCCCTCCCCCAACCCGGAAGACGCGATGGACCTCGACCTCAGCAATGACCTGGACGCGCCGACCCGTGAGCAGTGGCAAGCCCAGGTCCACAAGGTGCTGGAACGATCCGGTCTGGTCGGCGACGAGCCGCCCACGGGACCGGTCGAGGACGTGCTGAACTCGACGACCCACGATGGCATCCGGGTGCGCCCGCTCTACACCTCGGCGCCCGCCGATCCGGGTCTTCCGGGTCTGGCGCCGTTCGTGCGCGGCGCCCGGCCGCAGGGCGGTGTGGCCGAGGGCTGGGACGTGCGCCAGCGCCACGAACACCCCGAGGCCGCCGAGACCAACCGCGAGGTCCTGGCCGACCTCTACAACGGCGTCTCCTCCCTCTGGCTGCGCCTGGGCGCCGCCGGACTCGCGATCGACGACCTCGCCGACGCCTTGAACGGCGTGCACCTGGACATGATCGGCGTGAGCCTGGACGCGGGTGCGGATTTCGCCGCCGCCGCGAAGGCGTTGTTGGCCCTGGCCGCCGAGCAGGGCGTGCCGCCTGGTGAGCTGCGCGGCAACCTCGGCGCCGACCCGCTCGGGGTGCAGGCCCGCACCGGCCAGGCCGGTGACCGCGACGCCGCGGTCGAGCTCGCCCAGCGCTGCGCCGCGGAGTTCCCCCAGCTGGGAGCCCTGACGGTGGATGCGCTGCCGTTCCACGACGCGGGCGGCTCCGACGCCCAGGAGCTGGGCTGCTCGCTGGCCGCCGGGGTCACCTACCTGCGGTGGCTGACCGACGCGGGCATGGATGTCGATACCGCCGCCGGGCAGCTGGAGTTCCGCTACGCCGCCACCGCGGACCAGTTCCTGACCATCGCCAAGCTGCGCGCCGCCCGGCGCCTGTGGGAGCAGGTCACCCGCTCCTCCGGCGTGAGCGAGCAGGCGCGGGCGCAGACCCAGCACGCGGTGACCTCGCAGGCGATGCTGACCCGCCGCGACCCGTGGGTGAACATGCTGCGCGGCACCATCGCCACCTTCGCCGCCGGAGTCGGCGGCGCCCAGTCGGTGACCACGCTGCCCTTCGACACCGCCATCGGCCTGCCGGATGACTTCGCCCGCCGCATCGCCCGCAACACCCAGGCCCTGCTGCTGGAGGAATCCCACCTCGCCCAAGTCATCGACCCCGCAGGCGGCTCCTGGTACGTCGAAACCCTCACCGACGAACTCGCCCGCACCGCCTGGACCTGGTTCCAGCACATCGAAGCCGCCGGCGGACTCCCGCAGGCCCTGGAATCCGGTCTGGTCGCCGAGGAGCTAGCCAAAACCTGGCAGCAACGAAGCGAAGCCATCGCACACCGCCGAGACCCCATCACCGGCGTCAGCGAATTCCCCCACCTCGACGAAACACCCCTGCACCGCACCCCCGCACCTGAGCAGCCCGGCGGCGGGTTGCCGGCGCACCGCTACGCCGAAGACTTCGAAGCACTCCGTGACGCCGCCGACAAACGGCTCGCCGAAACCGGGGAGCGCCCAGCAGTCTTCCTGGCCACCCTCGGCCCTTTGGCCAAGCACAACGCGCGGGCTTCCTTCGCCCGCAACCTCTTCGCCGCCGGTGGCTTGGCCACACCCGATGCCGGCCCCACGGACAACGCACACGACGTCATGAAGGCATACATCGAGCGTCCGTGCCCGGTGGTGTGCCTGTGCTCCAGCGACGACGTATACGCAGCGTGGGCCACGGACGTGATCCGTACGCTCCGGGAGGCCGGGGCGAAAACCGTATTGCTGGCGGGAAAACCCCATGACGACCGCGGCGTGGACGGGTACGTGCACACCGGCTGCAACGTCATCGACATCCTCCGCGACGCTCATCGAACACTGGGAATCGAATCATGATGATCCCGAACTTCGCCGACATCCCCCTCACGGACCCCGAACCCTCCAAGCCAGAACGATGGCAACAGGAAATCCGGTCGGCCGTCGGAAAATGCTCCGATGCGTTGGCGTGGGAGGCGCCGGAGGGCATCGACGTCAAGCCGCTCTACACCGAGTCCGATGTGGACGGCCTGGACTTCCTGTCCACCTACCCCGGTCTGGCTCCGTTCCTGCGCGGCCCCTATCCGACGATGTACGTCAACCAGCCCTGGACCGTGCGCCAGTACGCCGGGTTCTCCACCGCCGAGGCCTCCAACGCCTTCTACCGCCGCAACCTCGCCGCCGGGCAGAAGGGCCTGTCAGTGGCCTTCGACCTGGCCACCCACCGCGGCTACGACTCCGACCACCCCCGCGTCGGCGGGGACGTCGGCATGGCGGGCGTGGCGATCGACTCGATCCTGGACATGCGGCAGCTCTTCGACGGCATCCCGCTGGATCGGATGAGCGTGTCGATGACCATGAACGGCGCGGTGCTGC